>JAURIP010000085.1 GCA_030832695.1 Sediminibacterium sp.
TGATATGTTATGGAATGCAAATGACTTATTATTAGTTGCAGGTGCATTTATTAATGTTGCAGCTGGTTTAGCAGGTTTATATGTTAACCTTGCTATATATCATTTCTTATATACGATTGTATCTAATTTTATCAAATGGATTCAAAGCCCTTCTATTCCAATTTCGATGAAAAGCAAATTGTAGGTTGGTATGAATCAATAATTTTTTACTAATTCATGGGAGCCCCGCCTCGAGCAATCGACGCGGGGCTTTTTGTACTATTTTTTTTGAGAATAAAACATTATTTTCAATGTGCCGAGTTTTGATAAGCCCCTATTTCATTTTGGATTGAAAACTAAAATATTAATTGATGAAAAAACTTTGTTTACTCTTTTTCGTTTCTACTGTATCCATTTTTTTATTTGCACAGCAAACGCAAAAGCCACCATTGCATGGTAAAAATTGGATGGCGATTACAGGGAAGCCCTTAGCTGCAACTGCAGGATCTATTGTTTTTGAAAGAGGAGGCAATGCTGTAGATGCTGCATGTGCAATGCTAGCGGCCACGTGTACCATGTGGGATGTGTTGAGTTGGGGAGGGGAAACACAGGCTTTAATATATAATCCAAAAACAAAACAAGTGCTTGCTATTAATGCAATGGGGGTTGCGCCAAAAGGGGCTACACCAGAATTTTTTAAAAGTAAAGGATATGGATTTCCGCCAGAATATGGTCCACTAGCTGCAACTACACCAGGAACACCTGGCGGTATTTGTTATATGCTATCAAATTATGGGACGATGAGTTTAAAAGAAGTGTTAGCACCTGCCATGCAATTAGCTGCTGGATATCCGATAGATGCACAAACCGCCAATAGTATTGAAAGAGGAAAAGATAAAATAAAACAATGGCCGTATAGCACTAAAGTTTTATTAACGCATCCTGGAGAAAAGAGAGAAGCGCCAGAGGCGGGAGAAATTTTTGTACAAAAAGATTTATTAGCCACACTGCAAAAAATGGTGGATGCAGAACAAGGCGCATTAAAAAAAGGGAAAACAAGAAAAGAAGCAATTCAAGCAGCTTACGATCGTTTTTATAAAGGAGATATTGCAGATGAATTTGTGCGTGGCGTAAAAGAACAAGGCGGCTTAATTACCAAACAAGATTTAGCCAATTGGAAACCCATTGAAGAAGCGACTACACATATTAATTATAAGGGGATTGATGTTTACAAGTTACAGCAGTGGACACAAGGCCCTGCTTTATTACAAGCATTAAACATTTTAGAAAATTTTGATTTAAAATCAATGGGCTATAATTCAACAAAATATATTCATACTATTTATCAAGCAATGAATTTAAGTTTTGCGGATCGTGATTTTTATTATGGTGATCCAAAATTTTCGACACAACAACCTATGACAGGTTTATTAAGTAAAGCATATGCAAAGCAAAGAGCAAGTGAAATTAATCCACTACAAAATAATCCCAACACGGCTCCGGGTGACCCCTATCCATTTGAAGGAAAACAAAATCCATTTTTAAATTTATTAAAACAGCGTGCAGTAGCTACAGGCACTGACACTACTAAATCAAACAGCAGTGCGATACCTGTTCATGATGCTGTCGTAATGCAGCAAGAATTGAATCCGAAAATAGATCAGGAATATATGGATAGATTATGGCGTGGTACCACTTCAGTAGAAGCCGCTGATAAAGAAGGCTGGGTTGTTTCCATTACACCTAGTGGGGGTTGGTTGCCTGCTGTCATTGCAGGAAATACAGGTGTGGGAATGAGTCAAAGAATGCAAAGCTTTGTTTTAGATTCAATCATTAATCCTTTTAACGTAGTGGCACCAGGCAAAAGACCAAGGGTGACCTTAACACCGAGTTTAGCCATGAAGGAGGGTAAACCATTTTTAGCATTTGCAGTACAAGGAGGCGATACGCAGGATCAAAATTTATTACAGTTTTTTTTAAACATGGTTGAATTTGGGATGACTGTGCAACAAGCAACCGAAGCGGCAAATATAAATTCAAATCAATTGTGGTTATCGCTTGGAGGTTCAACAATGGCTGATCGAAAACCAAAACCAGGAAATTTATTATTAGGCAAAACGGTTTCGGAATTAATAAAAAAAGATTTAAAAGGAATGGGCTATAGTATCAGTGTTGGTGATCGGACAAGTGGTCCCATCAATGCCATTTATTTTGATTGGAAGCATGGAAGTTTATGGGGAGGCAGTTCCAACAATGGAGAGGACTATGGAATTGGCTGGTGATTTAATGTGGCAATATAATAAACCCAATATGTCATAATCAATTTTTATATTTAAAAGTTTTAGTACTATTTAATGCATATTAAACCTAAATACAATCCAATTTATATTATCATCACTATTTGTTGTTTGGCTTTTTCCAATCAATCTAAATGTGAATGGCAACCAATTGAGGATAGCACTACTATAAAATCATATTCGGTAAATTATACAACTCGCCCTTTAAACATTGATGGTAAACTCAATGATCAAGCGTGGAAAAAAGCAGCATGGACTGATTTATTTGTTGATATTGAAGGGAATATAAAACGCAAACCATTATTTGATACCCGCGTAAAAATGTTATGGGATAGTCAGTTTTTATATATCGCTGCAAATTTAAAGGAGCCTCATTTATGGGCAACTTTGCTAAACCATGATGATATCATTTTTAGAGACCATGACTTTGAAGTGTTTATAGATCCCAATAACGATGAAAATCAGTATTTCGAAATAGAGATTAACGCATTAGGGACTGTGATGGATTTATTTATGTTTAAAACCTACAAGCTAGGTGGTCCAATGGTTATGGGCTGGAATAGTGATGGAATGAAGTCGGCTATTCAAATAAAAGGTACCCTTAATGATAATCGGGATACAGATAAAGGGTGGACGATAGAGATGGCCATTCCCTATTCCTGCTTAAAAAAACCAGGTAGAAATTACTTACCTAATCTTGATCAACCATGGCGTATTAATTTTTCGAGAGTAGAATGGACTATGCAAAACGAAGGAATTAGTTATGTAAAAAAATTGAACCCGAATGGTAAGCCCATCCCTGAATTTAATTGGGTTTGGTCTCCCATTGGTGTTATTAACATGCATGTTCCAAGTCGCTGGGGTTATTTGTATTTTAAAAAATAGCTTACGCCCGCTTTTTATTGATCCTCATATTTCATTCCTATATTTAACTAATTATAGAAACAACTTTCTTTATTAAATTTCAAACATGAAAAAACTTTCTGCCCTATTTTTATTTTTTGTTGCTTCATTTGGGTTTGCGCAATCTGGTAAACTAGCGCAACCAAAAAGTAGTAATGTGGATTGGTTGGTAAGTCCTTTTGAACAAAAAGCAACTATTACCAAGGAAGGGCAACATATTGTTTTGAATAACGGGTTGGTGAAAAGGAGTTTCGTTATTGCCCCCAATGTAGCTTGCTTTGATTATACGAATTTAACCAATGGACAACAATTAATTCGTAGTATTGAACCAGAAGCTAAAGTGGTCATTGATCAAATTACTTATAAAGTAGGTGGTTTGTCAGGACAAAAAGAAAAAGCCTATTTACAAATTGATCAAATTAAAAATTTACAAAAAGCCGATTCCGATTTTGTTTTTTCAAAATATACGATTGGTAAAATTGAACCCTTTATTAAATGGAAGCCGACCACCTGGATTGGGAATGCGAAACAGCCAACAGGCGCTCGTATTGAATTTGAATATGTTTCGCCCATTGCAGCACTTAAAAATATTATTATTAAAGTGCATTATGAAATATATGATGGCATACCCTTAATTACAAAATGGATTTCCATTCAAAACAATTCAAATAAGTCAATAAAAATTAATCGGGTTGTGAATGAAGTGCTTGGATTGGTGGAAGAAGAAAGTGCAGTGGTGGGCAAGCCCGAAGAAATGAAAAAACAACATGGCATTTATGTGGAAACAAATTATGCATTTAACAATGCAATGCGTTATGATATCAGTGATCAAACCACCCATTGGAAAATTGATTTGGCCTATACTTCGCAAGTAAATTATAATTATGAAACTCCTTGTTTATTAGAAGTATATCCTGAAAAAGCACCTGGTATTGATTTAGCGCCCAATGAATATTTTAAATCGGTTCGAACCAATGAACTATTGATGGATAGCTACGATCGTCAAAGAAGGGGCTTGATGATTAAAAAAATGTATCGTACCCTAGCGCCATGGACGACACAAAATCCGATTTTTATGCATTTGGTCAGTAAGAATGACCAAGAAGTTAAAAATGCAATTGATCAGTGTGTTGCTACGGGCTATGAAGCTGTTATTTTAAGTTTTGGGAGTCATTTGAATATGGAAGACAGTTCCCTAGCAAATATAAAAAAATGGAAGACCTTAACCGATTATGCACACCAACATAAAATTTTATTAGGCGGGTATTCCTTATTTAGTAGCCGACGCATTAGCGATGCTGATGATGTAGTGGATATTAAGACAGGTAAACCCGGTGGTGCATTTTTTGGTAACGCACCCTGTTTCGGAAGTAATTGGGGGTTAGCCTATCGTGATAAAATAAAATATTTTTTCAAATCTACCGGTTTTGATATTTGGGAAAATGACGGTCCTTATCCTGGCGATGTATGTGCGTCAACTACGCATCCTGGTCATAAAGGATATGATGATTCACAATGGAGACAAATGGAAATCCAAAAGGAATTATATCATTGGTTAAATGAATCAGGTGTTTACATTAATGCACCTGATTGGTATTTTTTAGATGGCACACATAAAATTGCCTTGGGTTATAGAGAGGTAAATTTTTCTTTATCTCGAGAACAACAAAAATTATTAAATCGTCAAAATATTCATGATGGTACTTTAGAAAAAACACCCTCTATGGCTTGGGGCTTTGTACCATTGACCAAGTATCAAGGTGGTAATGATGACGCTATATTAGAACCGTTAAGCGAACATTTAAAGGACTATGAGCAATTGATGATGCAATATTATGGCGCAGGGGTGCAGGCTTGTTACAGAGGCCCGCGCTTGTATGATACTGAATCAACTAGGCTAGTCGTTGCTAAAACAATTGATTGGTATAAAAAATATAGAGATATTTTAAATACGGACATTGTTCAATTACGTCGTGCAGATGGTCGTGATTGGGATGGTTGGATGCATGTAAGTCCTTTTACGGGACAAAAAGGTTTTATGATGCTATTTAATCCCACGAAGGAAGTAATGACTAAAACAATTAAGCTGCCGCTTTATTATACCGGTTTAACGCAAAATGTGAAAATTACAGATCCCAATGGACGCGCTAATCAATATAATTTAAGTCGTGATTATACGATTGATTTCACTTTCACCATTCCACCCGATACCTATAAGTGGTTTTTGATAGAATAAAAAACGCCCCGATCATTCGGGGCGTTTTTTGGGCGGTATTTTAAACGCGTCTAGTTTAAAAATAACTCATCAATAAATATCCAGGCAGTTGTTCCTTTGCCAGGATGCCATACGGGTAATTTTTTTACATTTAATACTGTAAATCTATAATGCTTGTAGGATGTGTTGTTTGGAAAGTCAACCGTAAATGTTTTAATATCCTTCATCACATCTTTTTGTGTCAATTCATAAGGAAATTTAGTTTCTGTTATTTTCGCAAACCTTATACCATCATTACTACCTTCTACTGAAATGGAAATGATTGGGAAAACGTAGGAGCCTACATCAATCAAGCTATTTAAAAAAGCTTGATGTAAAACGCGGGGTTGATTAAAATTAACCATGAACTTCATAGTGGTATCCTTATAGCCCAACCATTTTTTATTTGTAAAATTGGAGCCGCCTAGTTCCAGGTCCACCAATGTTTTAGCACCATTACCCAAATACTTTTGATCTGGTGATGAAATCAAGTAAATTGAATCAGGGCGAATTTCTGACTTATAAAAGTTGCGTTGAATAATATCACTACCAATCCATCCTGGCTTAAATACTTTAATTTTTAAATTGGCATTTCGCGTAAGGCGTAAGGTATTTTTATAAATAGGACTCGTTAAACTATCTGGATCAACGCCATTTAATGTATAACGAATTGTAACGCCATTCAACGGATGCTTCATTTTTACATCTAAAAACTTTGTAATAATGGAAGAGTCTTGGTCAATGGTAGGCGGATTTATTTGTAACACTTGGGATTCTAAATTATCTCCAATGGTAAATTTCGTTTTTGGATAACGGGCAACTATCTTCTCTAACTGTTTTTTACCAATGACGCTTGACCAAATATTAATATTTGCAATAGTGCTTCCCTTTAAAAAATTGGTTAATTCACTTTCGGTAAATTTTAAACCGCAAATAGATAGTAACTTTAATTTTTTTAATTGTTTGAGCGGTTCTATTGTTTTTAAATCGAGATTTGTATAGTTTAAATTAACAACTTCGACATTATTAAATTGACTGATGATGCTCACATCCTCATTGGTTAATGGCATACCCTGCATATTTAAACGTAGTACTTGATCCTGTAGTTTTTCTAATTTTTTTAACACATCTCTACTATAAAAATTTCCTTGAAAAAAGTTAACATCAATCTCATCACTACCATGGTATAAGTAATTTACAGTGCAATAATTTGAATTGTATTCTGCTAAATCTGGTAAACCAGTTTTTACTTCCACCTTTGTATTATCTACTGGTATATATTTATTAGCCAATAAAAACAAAGTATCTGTTTTGGCTAATTCATTCATTTTTGTCTTAAAGTCACCCCCCGCTTTTATCCATCTACTTAAAATAGCCACTTCCTCGGTAGTTAATTGCACTTTACCATTTGGCGGCATGTGTTTTTTATGCGTGATATCTAAATGAATTCTTTCAA
>JAURIP010000212.1 GCA_030832695.1 Sediminibacterium sp.
ATTGTTTCAGTAACATTAAAGCTGCCTTCTTCTTTATTGGCATGCTCCGCAGTAGCTGCCGCTGGTTCGCTTGCTAAAATATTTGTTGGTTGCAACAAAATAAAAAGGCTAAAACACAATGCCAGTATTGATTTAATAGGTCTTAGGGCCATACAGATCTCAAAATTTGGTGCAAAGATAGGAATATTCCCCTTGAAATTGCAGAAAAATTGAATAGAAATTGTCCTTAAAATCATGAAAACTTATCGAATGCAAATGGCTGTAAATCAATTACTTAATTTAATTGATCGATTTTTTATCCCTGAACTGCATTTCATTGAGTTTTGCATAAAAGCCCCCCAAATGAAGAAGGTCCTCATGTGACCCCATTTCCTGTATTTTGCCTTTTTCTAAAACGATGATTTTGTTGGCTTTCCGAATGGTAGATAATCGATGCGCAATCACGATGGAAGTGCGCCCTTTTATTAAGGTATCAATGGCTTTTTCAATGAGTCGTTCACTTTCTGTGTCAATCGAGGAAGTGGCTTCATCCAATATTAATATCGCAGGATTGTATAACAAAGCACGAATAAAACTTAATAACTGCCGCTGCCCCATACTCAAGGTAGTACCACGTTCCATTACTTGATAACTATACCCCCCAGGCAAGCTCAAAATAAAATCATGCATATCAATCATTTTTGCAGCTGTATGCACTTGGGCTTCCGTTATACTGTTGTTGCGTAGCGTGATATTATCATAAATAGATCCTGAAAACAAAAACACATCTTGTAAAACCACACCCACAGAAGCCCTTAAAAAATCTAAGGAATAACTTTCAATGGGCTGGTCATCTAAAAATATATTTCCCGACTGATAAGGATACAAGCGATTCAAAATACTAATGACCGAAGTTTTACCACTACCTGTTTGTCCAACAATCGCAACAGTGGTTCCTGCAGCTACTGAAAAACTTAAATCATCTAAAACCCAGTGGTTCCCTTCATAAGCAAATTGTACATTTTTAAATTCAATTTTACCATCCACTTTTTCAGGACGAAGTCGCCCTTCGTTCAATGTGATATCCGTATTATCCAAAACTTTAAATACCCTTTCAGCGGCAACCATACCCATTTGTAGCACATTGAATTTATCTGCGATCATGCGCAAGGGCCTAAAAATTTGATTTAAAAATAAAATAAAAGCGACCAACATACCAGCATCTAAACTTTGATCTGCTACCCACCATACAATCAAACCCATACTTAAGGCCAATACCACTTCCACGACTGGAAAAAAAACGGAGTACGCAAATATTGCTTTGATGTTTGCTGACTTATGCCCTTCATTAATTTTATCAAACTTGGTCATTTCTTTTTCTTCAGCTGCAAAAGCTTGCACCACCGCCATACCTGAAATATGTTCCTGCACAAATGCATTTAATGCAGCAACGGCATTTCGAACTTGTATAAAACTTTTATTGACACTTTCTTTAAAAAAGTAAGTAGCAATCAACATAATGGGAAATGGAATTAAACAGACCAATGTCAATTGCCAATTAATAAAAAACATGGTGGTTAATGTAATAACGATGGTTAAGAAATCCGCAAGGATAGGAATTAAGCCATCTGAAAAAATGTCATTGATACTTTCAATATCATTAATGGTACGCGTAGTTAATGTACCAATGGGCGTTTTGTCAAATTGCCTCATCTCCCAATGCATTACTTTGTCATATACTTTATTGCGCAAATCCCGAATCACTTGCTGACCCAACCAAGCCATGCCGAAAGTGAACATAAATCGAAAAATGGTTTCCACAATAATAAATGCTACCTGAAAAAGGGTGATTCCTATGATCAATTGTATCGCAGATTCAAATGCGGTGTCGGGTAAAAAAAAGCGTACCCATTCGGGTAAAATAGTAGGCTTACCAATTGCCGTATTCACCGTAACCTGAATTAAATATGGGCGAATCGGGGTAAAAAAAGCAAGGACAATCGCCAATGCCAGATTGCCAATAAACATAAAACGGTAAGGTTGCACAAATGAAAACACCCTTTTCAAAAGGGAGTAATTAAAAAATGATTTGGGCGGTTTCATCGTCATAAGCTACAAAGTTACACTATCTATGTGTTGTATGTAAAAATCCTGTTTGATTGTCGTATTTTCGTAATAAGATGGATTTATCCGAACTACATAACGAAGCCAAAATCGCATCCAATTACGATTTAAATGAAGAACAAGAAAATAAAGAAATTGTTCGTCAGTATCGTGCATTGCTCAGAGCCATTCGTGAAAAATTAAAAAAAGGGGATAAGGAATTATTGCGCACCGCTTTTGAAATGGCCACCAAAGCGCATAAAACCATGCGACGTAAAAGTGGCGAGCCTTATATATTACACCCTATTGCGGTGGCCATGATTTGTGTGGAAGAAATTGGATTGGGGGTTCGAAGTACCATTTGTGCGTTATTACACGATACCATTGAGGATACCGATTTAACCTTAGATGATGTTAAAAACGAATTCGGGAATGAAATCGCAAAAATAGTTGACGGATTAACAAAGATTTCAGGCGTCATGGATGCCAATAGTAGCCAGCAAGCTGAAAATTTCAAAAAGATTTTATTGACCCTGACCGATGATCCTAGGGTGATCTTAATAAAACTAGCGGACCGCTTACATAATATGCGTACCCTAGATTCGATGAAGCAAGAAAAGCAATTAAAAATTGCTTCTGAAACCATTTGGGTGTATGCACCCTTGGCCCACCGCATGGGTTTGTATAATTTAAAAACAGAGTTGGAGGATTTATCCATGAAGTACATGGAGCCAGATACGTATAAAGAGATTGCAAAAAAATTAGCGGAAACAAAGCGAGAAAGAACCAAATACATCAACGAATTTATTCGCCCCCTAAATGAAAAATTAATTCCCGAAGATTTTGAATTCGAAATGCATGGTCGCCCAAAAAGCATCCACTCCATTTGGAATAAAATAAAAAAGAAAGGCGTCAGTTTTGAAGAAGTGTATGATTTATTTGCCATTCGTATTATCATAGATGTGCCCTTGGAAAAAGAAAAGGAAGCATGTTGGAAAGTATATTCCTTAATTACGGACGAATACCTACCCTCGCCTGAAAGATTACGTGATTGGTTGAGCAACCCAAAGAGTAACGGTTACGAAGCCTTGCACACCACGGTTATGGGACCACAAGGAAAATGGGTGGAAGTGCAAATCAGAACAAAGCGAATGAATGAGATTGCAGAAAAAGGATTAGCTGCGCATTTTAAATATAAGGAAGGCTCTCAAAATGAAGATCGATTTGATAAATGGTTTGTTCAAATTAGAGAAGCGCTTAGCAACCAACAAGAAGAAGGCATTGATTTTTTACAAGATTTTAAAACCTCTTTTTTAGCAGAGGAAATTTATGTGTATACACCTAAAGGAGAAGTTAAAATGCTGCCCATTAATAGCTCGGCCTTGGATTTTGCTTTTTATATACATACCGCCATTGGATCCAAATGTATCGGGGCAAAAGTGAATCATAAATTAGTGCCCATCAGCCATAAATTACGCAGTGGTGATCAAATTGAAATTATCACTAGTAATAAGCAAAAACCCAATGACGACTGGCTCAATAATGTGGTCACTGCGAAAGCTAAAAACAGTATTAAGG
>JAURIP010000341.1 GCA_030832695.1 Sediminibacterium sp.
AATCTGATGTAGATGAGCATGATAATCGAATAAGTCACTTCGAATTATATTTGAAGGCCATGCGCCAAATGGGAGCATCCACTTCTTTAATAGATGCTTTAATGCATGAAATACAAAGTGGTCAGTCCATTGAACATGCCATTGAAAATTCGGCATTGCCTCAAAAGGTTAAAATGTTTTTAGCTTATACATTTGAAGTAGCCCAAGATACGCCATTACATGTTAAAGCCGCTGTGTTTACATTTGGAAGAGAGGATTTAATTCCAGATATGTTCACAGAAATTTTACATAAAATTTACGCAGACCATCCAAATCTGGTTTCCACTTTCAAATACTACATCGAAAGGCATATTGAAGTGGATGGTGGGCACCATAGCCATCTGGCCTTAGAAATGGTTGCCGAATTATGTGGGGAGGATACTGCCAAATGGGAGCAGGCCGCCGCAGCATCCTTAAAAGCATTGGAAATGAGGTCGCTTCTTTGGGATGCTATTATGGAACATACGGTAGTTTAGAATTTCCGAACTGTTCAACTACCGAGGATTAATCGGTAGTTCAAAATGAAAGGTGTTAGAAAAATATCGAGTTGTCAAGGATATCTTGACAACTGAAATAGCTTAGGTAATAATTGCTTAATTCGCAGAATATCTTTTAATAAGCTTTAAGTCACTTCCTTTTAACAAAAGTTCTTCTTCAATATCAAAATCGTTTTGAAGGCCCAGCCAGAAATTGGGGCTATTGCCAAAGTATTTTGAAAGTCTCAAGGCAGTATCGGCAGTAACACTTCTATTACCTTTTAAAATTTCAGAAATTCTAGTTTGAGGTACTCCAATATCCATACTTAGTCTGTATGCACTAATTCCTAAGGGGTTAAGAAACTCTTCTCTAAGCACATCTCCAGGATGAATATTTTTTAATTTTTTCATAATGACTTTTTATTTCCAGAATCAAGTAGTTTACTAACGTTTTACGATACTTACGCTAAAGGTAAGTATTATTAATTATACTGTATTATACTTATTTGTTTGTAAGGTTTTTTGACTCATTTTTGAGTTTATCAATCAATAATTTCGACTTTAATGCTCAATTTTATGATTTTTTTATTGATAAATCGTACATTTATGATTGATAAATATATGATATGCCAAAGAAAACACCTATATATGATGCTGAAATAATTCAATTTATTAAGGATAATCCTATGTGCTCCTCTAACGAAATTTTAAATGGATTAGCACTTAATATAAGCATGCCTACACTTAGAAGTTGGTTACTATTTGCATGTCAAGCTCTCACATAGCCTATGGTTCTATCCGTATGGAACCTGTTTTTATGATTTTGGGACAATCGGCAGGGACAGCAGCGGTTTTGGCGATTGAGAATAAGGTCTCACCCCAAAAACTGCCCTATGAAAAACTACGCAAAGTACTTTTAGAGGGTAAACAGAAATTAGAATTGTAAATCAAGCCATAATAATAATCATGTACATCGTTCAAAAATCACTCACCGCAATCATCATTTCGCTCTTCTGTGTTTTTTCTGCCAGCGCCCAACAGAAAAATTTTGATATTGTCATCTATGGCGGAACATCCGCAGGGGTAAGTGCCGCGATACAATCATCACGTCTTGGTAAATCGGTTGTACTCATTGAACCTACCAAAAGAATTGGTGGCCTAACAACAGGTGGTTTGGGCCAAACTGACATTGGTAACAAACAGGCAATTGGTGGAATAAGCCGGGAGTTTTACCAAAATATAAAAAAATACTACGATAATCCAGCCAACTGGAAATGGCAACAAAAACAAGACTATCAGGACGATGGACAAACAAGAACAGAAAAAGGAGAAGCCACTATGTGGACTTTTGAGCCATCAGCCGCATTGAAAGTCTTACAAGAAATGTTATCAGTTGAGAAAAATATCACCCTTGTATATGAACAGCGATTGATTAGAACACTAAAAGGGATTCGTAAAAAGTCGGGGGTAATTAGTGCAATACAAATGGAAAATGGGCAGTGGTATGGTGGCAAAATGTTTATTGATGCTACTTACGAAGGTGACCTATTGGCGCTTGCAGGCATTTCTTATACCGTAGGGAGAGAATCTAATGAAGAATTTGGCGAAAGCCTAAACGGTGTTCAAGCCAATATTACAAGCTCCTCGCTGACGGGCGTTGTTTCAAAAAACGGATTTAATCACAATTTTGTAGATGGTGTTGACCCCTATATCGAAAAAGGCAATCCTAAAAGTGGGTTACTCCCTTTTATCGAAAAAGAACATCCTCCCAAAGATGGAACTGGCGATAAACGTATTCAGGC
>JAURIP010000353.1 GCA_030832695.1 Sediminibacterium sp.
AATTAATTTATTTTGTTTGAATGATGCCAATTCTTTTGCCAAGTTACCGCTTACCTCTCTTGTTAAGGTGAGTTGTGGCTTGCCTGCATTCACCCAAGCAGTAAACCAAAAATCTGCAATCATATTGGCAGATGCAATTAACTGAACATTCACTGTATTACCTAAGGCTTTCGCATAAGCTTCTGCAAATGGTTTTTTATAGGATTTCACTTCCTTACCATAGCGCATTTGATTTCGGTACTTGGTTTCAGGGGTAAATTGCTTCGTCACTTCAGTTTCGATCGCTAACATTTGTGGTACCAATAAATGTGCTTTTCGAATATCCATCCATAGCGCTTGCGCAGGATTTTTTATATACTTTGCTTGATGAGGATTGTACAACATAAACTGATCTAAATTAATTTCAGGAATAAAAGTCTCCCACATATGATGCAATCCTTTTTGTCCTGTTAATTGTCCGTCATAGTTGATCGTTGTATGCAAAGGCACGTGCAAGTCTGCCACATAATGTCCTAAGTCTGCTGCATAAAATAAAATGCTGTCCTTATTTTTAGATTTAAATGCGGCAGTCAAATTATCTAATTGCACCATCGCATTATAAGGACCCCATCCCCATTTAATTAAACTATCCTTGCCATATTTTTTTACTGCAGCTTCCCATTCAAATGGCATGTCATTTGCTGCATTTGGACCATATGCTTCTAAGTCAATAAAGTGCTTGGTATCTTCTGTTTTATCCTTATTCCTTCTGATGTCTGGTCGAGGCGCATTTGCCACTAAATTATCCATATCTGTGTAGAAAAAACTACGCATTGGTTCTGGTAAATTATAGACTGCAATTTGATGGATTGTACGGTGTACAAGGAATCCCCAACTTGAAAGACCTACCAAGGCTACTAATAAAAAAACATTAAGCACCGATTTTTTTGAGCACATAATCTAAATATTTAGACAAATATAACCCAATATCCCGAGCATACATTCGCTTAACGTCATAATTGCCCGTTCGTAATAAATGAGGCCTTAGAATTTCTAAAATCAATATAACTTTACTTCAAATTCAATTTCATGGAGCCATTATTAAGTTTATCACATTTGGTGAAACATTATGCCACACAAAAAGCGGTGGATGATATAAGTTTCGATATTCAAAAAGGCAGCATTTTTGGCCTACTTGGGCCCAATGGTGCAGGTAAAACCACCTTGCTAAGAATGATCACGGGTATCTTTTATCCAGATGGCGGAACCATCCAATTAGATGGCAAACATTTTGATCCATTATTAGATATTCGTGAGATTGGATATATGCCAGAAGAAAGAGGGCTTTATAAAAAGATGAAAATTGGAGAACAAGCGTTGTACTTGGCCCAACTAAGAGGTTTATCCAAAACGGATGCCATGGAAAAAATCAAATATTGGTTCGAAAAATTTGAAATGCAGAGCTGGTGGAATAAAAAAGTGGAAGATTTAAGCAAGGGCATGAGTCAGAAATTACAATTTGTGATTACAGTATTGCACGAGCCTAAATTAATTATTTTAGACGAACCATTCAGCGGCTTGGATCCATTAAATGCCAACTTAATTAAAGATGAGATTTATAATTTAGCAAAAAACGGTGCGACAATTATTTTTAGTACACATCGTATGGAACAGGTAGAAGAAATTTGCGACCATATTGTTTTAGTAAATTTAGGGAAGAAGATTTTAGACGGCACTGTGTCGGAGATTAAGCAACAATTTAAAGAACACATATTTGCGATTGAAACAAGTCATCCAGCATTGATCAAAGACAATGTCTTATTCAGCATTATTGAAAGAGCAGATAAAAACCCAAACAAGATTTTGGTCAAATTAAGTCATGCTGTTGCATCCAATGAAGTTTTAAAATACTTAATTGAGCAACAAATACCAGTTGTAAGCTACAATGAAGTACTACCTAGCTTAAACGACATTTTCATAAAATTGGTAGAAGATACCCACGCAAAAGCAAGGGCTTTTCAAAACATTTAATACAGTTCATACTAAAAAATATTTTATGCATAAGATTTGGATCATCATACAAAGAGAATACACTAGCAGGGTAAAAAATAAACGTTTTTTAATGGTCACTTTTTTAGTGCCATTATTAATGGTAGGATTAATAGTAGGGTCTGCCTATTTTTCGTTTAAAGGCACCGAGGAACGCAAAATAGCAGTCGTCGATCCAAATGGTTTTTTTAAGGATAAATTAAAAAATAGTAAGCAGCTTAAATTTGAATTCCCAA
>JAURIP010000365.1 GCA_030832695.1 Sediminibacterium sp.
CCGAGATCAATTTGTTGTATTCCATATAAACGGTGCGTTTTTTTTACGGGAGCAAATTACTGAAAAACACCCAATTTTCATTTTTTAAACTACCTTTGTTTATCATAAAAAATCAAGCATATGCCTGGGTTTGAATTATTTGGTGAAGAAGAAAAAAAACAAGTAAATGAGGTCTTGGAAACCGGAATTTTGATGCGTTATGGCTTTGACGGGCCAAGAAATGGAATGTGGAAATCCAAAGAGCTAGAAGCTGCGGTTTGCAGCACTTTTGGTTCACAATATGCACAACTTACATCCAGTGGGACCGCTGCATTGACCACAGCGATGGCGGCCTTAGGCGTGGGTGCTGGAGATGAAGTAATTATGCCTGCTTTTACCTTTGTAGCAAGTTTTGAAGCAATATTAAGTATGGGGGCCATTCCGGTATTGGTTGATATTGATGAAAGCTTGACTTTGGCGCCATCAGCTGTAAAAGCGGCGATTACATCGAAAACAAAGTGTGTGATGCCAGTACATATGTGTGGCAGTATGGCTGATATGGATGCATTGGTAGCGATTTGTAAAGAACACAATTTAATCTTGATTGAAGATGCATGTCAAAGTATTGGTGGAACATATAAAGGCAAGCATTTGGGTACCATTGGTCATGCTGGTACTTTCTCTTTTGATTTTGTTAAAACAATTACCTGTGGTGAAGGGGGTGTAGTGATGACTAATGACAAGGAGGTATATACTAAATCAGATGCGTTTACTGATCATGGACACGATCATTTAGGTATAGATAGAGGGGCAGATTTACATCCGGCATTGGGATACAACTTCCGTATTAGTGAATTACATGCAGCGGTGGGTTTGGCGCAAATAAAAAAACTAGCTACTTTTTTAGCAATTCAAAAAAAGAATAATCAAATATTACGCTCTTATTTAGAACAGGTACCAGGCATTCAATTTAGGGTAGTACCCGATCCGGAAGGGGATAGCGGAAGCTTCTTAACTTGGTTCTTGCCAAGCCAAGCCCATACTGAAAAAGCCATTGCTGCTTTTAAGGAAGCCGGCATATTTGCAGGTAATTTTTATTGGTTTGCAAATAATTGGCACTATATCAGGAAATGGGATCATTTAAAAAATGCAACTAGTTTATACCCATTGTCAGAAGCGCAACAAAATGCATTGATTGCATTACAACATGCTGACTTTTCAAAAAGTGATACCATTATGAGCAAATGTATTTCCACAGCGATAAGTTTATTATGGACGGAAGAACAAGTGCATGAAAAGGGCGCTAATTTTTTACAAGTGTTACAAAAAACACTTTCCTAAAAGTTATCACCCATGTCATTAGGACAGTCATTGCAACAAAGGCAGCTACAGCGTTTATCGCCACAGCAAATTCAATTAATGAAATTGTTGCAAATTCCGTCTGCGCAAATCGAACAAAGAATTAAAGAAGAGATGGAGGAGAATCCTGCATTGGAAATGAATGCAGATTTATTAGATACGGATACATCAGCGGGAGCAGATGATTTAAATGATGAGTTTTTGCAAGGTGCTAATGAGGAAGAAGAAGCCGTACCTGTAGATGAGTTTGAAATGAGCAATGAGGATTTAAATGAATATAATTATGACGAGGATTTAGCTGATTACAAAACCAAAGATGATTATTACCCAGAATTAGATAATGATGTGGTCATTCCCATTAAAGCGGAAGTGAGTTTGAATGAGCTATTGATCAATCAGTTGAATATGTTAGCATTAGATGAAACTTCTTTTAAAATAGCAGAACAAATTATAGGGAGTTTAGAAGATGATGGTTATTTGCGACGTGCATTAACATCTATTGCTGATGACTTGGCGTTTAAGCAAAGTATGTGGGTAGATGAAAAAGACATTGAAAAAATTTTACTTCAAGTACAACAATTTGATCCAGCAGGCATTGCTGCAAGAGATTTGCAGGAGTGTTTATTATTACAACTAAAACGAAAACAAGCCGATGCTCGAATGACGAACAGCATTGATGCAAATCAAGCAAGCTTGGATCCTATTAAATTGGCGATTATTGTGATTGAAAAATATTTTGAAGAGTTTACGCGCAAACACTATGATAAAATTCAAAAAAGTTTGCATTTAAATGAAATTGAAATTAAAGGGGTGCTGCAGCAAATTTTAAATTTAAATCCAAG
>JAURIP010000114.1 GCA_030832695.1 Sediminibacterium sp.
GGCCCCTTTGAATCCTTAATCATTGTTATTCCTGATGTAAGATTGTATTTACTAAATTCATTGAAGTGGATTATTTTGGGGGCGATACTTTTTATTATCATAGTATTGGCGGCGTTTTTTATTACTATAAGGTCCTTGTTAAATCAGCGTAAGGTGAATGAAATCAAGAATGATTTTATTAATAACATGACGCATGAATTAAAAACGCCTTTGGCAACAATTTCATTGGCGGTGGATGCTTTAAAAACAGCAAAAGTACAGTCGGATCCAACATCAGTCGCTTATTTTAGCAATATCATAAAGGAGGAAAATGTGCGCATGAATAAACATGTGGAAACTATTTTGGAAACCGGCCAGCTTGAAAATAAGGATCTGGAATTAAATAAGCAGCCGGTGAATGTACATGACCTAATTCAAGCAGTAGTGGACAGTTATAAATTACAATTAGAGGAGAAGCCATCTAATATTCATATGCAACTAGATGCTACAACACCAGAAATTACCGCAGATGAAGAACACTTATTACATGTGTTGTCTAATTTAATGGATAATGCCATTAAGTATTCCAAAGAAGCGATTGATATTTTAGTAAGCACTGCCAACTTAAATAATAAACTAATCATTACCGTCGAGGACAATGGGATTGGGATGACCAATGAAACGAAAAAGCATATTTTTGAAAAATTCTATCGCGCCCATTCGGGAAATATTCACAATGTAAAAGGTTTTGGCTTAGGTATGAGTTATGTAAAGCGTATAGTGGCCTTACATAAAGGGCAGATACGCGTTCAGAGCGAGTTGGACCATGGCACCACTATTGAAATTACGCTTCCCGTTGCCTAGTTTGAATTTATAATATTTGCCTAAACTAATCATTGTTTGCTTGAATAGCATCTGGTATCCAAAACATACACCCATCTCCATAGCTTAAAAATCGGTATTGATGGTCCAAGGCGTGTTGATAAATGGTTTTCCATTCTAGTCCTACGATTGCAGCAATAATTAAAAGCAAGGTTGATTTAGGTTGGTGAAAATTGGTAACCAGTCCCTTCGACATTCTAAAACGGTATCCTGGCATAATCATTAATTGTGTTTTGGAAATTAGGGTTTGCAATTGATTTCTTTCCATCCAGTTGATAATCGCATGGAGTGCTTCTAATTTTGGTATTTCTTTTTCACCCAGTTCGTAAGCATCCCATTGCAGTAAGTGTAAATCGTTGGATGTGATTTTTGGATTCACAATAATTTTTACACCTAGCCAATACAAACTTTCAATCGTTCTAAGTGATGTAGTACCTACTACAATTAGTTGGGTATTATTTTCAATTAAGTAATGAATTAATTTTTTTTCAATTTCAAAAAACTCCGCATGCATGGGATGGTCATTGATGATATCAGTTTTCACAGGTAGGAATGTGCCTGCACCAACATGTAAGGTTAAAAACTGTTGCGCAATATTATTTAATGAAATTTTATTTAGTAGTTCCTGGCTAAAGTGCAAACCAGCAGTAGGGGCGGCGACAGATCCTTCTTCACTTGCATAGGTAGTTTGATATCTATCTTTATCTTCGGCTGTGGTGTTTCTTACAATATAAGGGGGAAGGGGAATTTGACCAATGAGCGCTAAAATTTCAGAGAATATAATAGTCGTATCGTCCCAGGAAAACTCAATTAAAAATTTTCCATCTATTTGATTTAATTTTTTTGCAAAAAAATGAATCTCTTTATTATTATGAAATAATATTTTTTCAAGAAATGGCGTTTTCCATTTTCTGGCGCCGCCTACTAAACAGTTCCATGCCACTTTGTTAGTTGCTTGCATGGCTATTTGTACTGGACGATATTCCATACTTGGTTCCAAACAAAATATTTCAATTACACTACTTTTAGTTAGTTGTGCGTTTTCTTCTTGATGTGAATTAATTTTATTTTGAACTGAATGCGGTTCATTATTTTCATCTACTTGTTTGTCAAATAAAATTCTTGCAGCAATTACTTTACTATTATTAAATAGGAGTGTGCTATTGGCGGGTATAAAATCAGTGATATTTTGATATTGGCTATCTGAAATGATCCTTTTATTCCATACCAGTAGTTTACTATCAGCTCTATTTTGGCAAGGCGTATAGGCTATTCTTTCATTAGGTAAAGCGTAGTCAAAGTCAATCAAATTCAGTTTCGGTAGCTGTTTCATGGGGCAAAGGTACATATTGCCTTGATTTTCACCCTAATTCACCAGTTATTCACCACTTTTTTTGGGTTTTCCACAGCTATAAACATTCAATAATTTAGAATTTAGCCAAAATCTACCTCAATCCCTTTACTGTATTGATTATCAGCTTGGTTTATTACTTGTGGAAAACTAGAAGGGGTCATTTGGCCTTTAAAAGTGGTAAAATGTGTTAATTTGTGTGAACAAGTGGTAAAAAACACTTTAATTATTAACAATGACAGGCTTTCACGGAGAATATCAATCAACCATCGACGCAAAAGGTCGTTTTCTGCTTCCCGGCAGCTTGAAAAAGCAGTTGGCTGAAGGAGAGACGCATTTTATTGTGAGTAGGGGGTTTGAGAAGTGTTTGACACTTTATCCGATAAAAAGCTGGCAGGGTATATTAGATCGTATTAGCCAATTGAATGATTTTGATCCTAAAGTGAGACAGTTTCGTCGTCAATTTTTAGGGGGAGCAACCGAGGTTGAATTAGATGGCGCTGGCCGTATTTTATTACCAGCTACATTAAGAGAGTTTGCTTTACCAGGAAAGGAAATTGTATTAGCAGCTGCCTTAGATCGTTTTGAAATTTGGGATGCAAGCAAATACAAACAGCTCTTTGAAGATTTTTCTGCAGATGAATTTAGTAATCTAGCGCAGGAAGTAATGGCAGGAATTAAAAAACAAGATTAAGTAACAAAGATGCAAAATCAAAGTAATGATATAGTTGCATCGGAACAAGTTGCTTTTTCTTCTGATTATCATGTTCCTGTTTTATTTAATGAAACAATGGCGCATTTGAACATTAAACCAAATGGGGTTTATGTGGATGCAACTTTTGGCGGGGGAGGTCATAGCAGAGGTATTTTATCAAAATTAGGTCCAACGGGAAAGCTTGTTGCCTTTGATCAAGATGCGGATGCTAAAAATAATTTACCTAACGACAAACGCATTGTTTTCATACCTGAAAATTTCAGATACCTACAGCGGTTTTTGCGCTTAAATAAAATTGATCAAGTAGATGGCGTTTTAGCTGACTTAGGCGTGAGTAGCCATCAATTTGATGAGGGCACTAGGGGTTTTTCAACAAGGTTTGATGGTCCATTTGATATGCGCATGGATCAACGCCAGCTTAAAACCGCAAAGCAGGTAATTGAAAGCTATGATGAATCTGCATTACATAAAATGTTTGAACAATATGGGGAAGTGTCCAATTCAAAAACTTTGGCCAAACATATTGTTACCAACAGAACGCATATAAAACTAAATACCGTTGCCGATTTCAAGTTGTTGATTGCACCGGTAGTAAAAGGGAATCCAAATAAATATTGGGCACAAGTTTTTCAAGCGATTAGAATAGAAGTAAACGAAGAGATGGACGCGCTTAAAGATTTATTAGCGCAATTAAAAGAAGTAGTAAAGCCAGGAGGAACTGCAGTGGTGATTACCTTTCATTCGATCGAAGACAGATTGGTGAAAAATGCTTTTAGAGTAGCACCCGAGGAAGAAAATGAAGCGAATCCTTTTCTATCCGTAGAAAGGGAAAAATTTTGGAAAATCATTACAAAAAAACCTGTAGTGGCTTCCGAGAAAGAAATGAAAGAAAACAATCGAAGCAGAAGCGCAAAAATGCGTGCTGCTGAAAGATTATAAGTCGTATGTCCGTACCCGTTAACCCAAATCCAAAAGCTGCTTTTAAAAGCATCTTTAATTATCAATGGATTGTCATGAACATTACCCTGTTTTTGTTCCTGGCATTTTTAGCAATCCTCTACATTGCGAACGGGCATTTAACCGACAAGACCATTCGTCAAATCAATACCACACAAAAGGAGTTAAAGGAATTACAGTTTGAATATAAAACAGTTAAGGCCGAGTTGATGCGCCGTAGTCGTGCTGTTGAAATTGAGAATGAAGTGGCCCCTTTCGGTTTAGTGGTTGCGAAGGAAATGCCTATCCGTTTGGTTTTAGAAAAAAGAATTTCATCTGCCAATAATAATTTAAAAGAAGTTTCAAAATAATGGATGTAAAACGCGACATATTATGGCGAGTATATTTAAGCTATATCTTAATTGTTATAGTTTGTATCACTATTTTAGGTAGGGCATTTTATATTCAACAAGTGGAAGGCAAGTATTGGAGAAGCCTAAGCGACAGTTTGCACCAAAGAATTGTGGAGCTTCCAGCAGCTAGAGGAACTATTTATAGCGAGGATGGTCAAATGTTAAGTACCAATATGCCTAGGTTTGATATTTACATTGACTTTAGGGTTCAGCCATTACACGAAAAGAGCGGAAAAATATTTAGAGAAAATATTGATTCTTTGTCTATTTCATTGTCTACTTTATTTAAGGATAAGTCTGCGGAAGGCTATAAAAATGAATTGACAAAAGCATTTGAAGCAAGCGAAGGGAATTATGAGTTGAGAAAAAAAATTGACTATCGCGAATACCTAACATTGATAAAGTTTCCAATGTTCCGATTGGGTCGTTACAAGAGTGGATTGATAGCACAGGAAAAAAACTTTAGATTAAACCCTTATGAAAATATTGGTTATCGTACCATTGGTTTAGCGAGAGATGAAAATAAAGTAGGACTTGAAAAATCGTACGATACCGTATTAAATGGACGCAATGGTCGTCAGTTGGTTCGTGCCATTGCAGGTGGGGTTACCGTCCCTGTGGAGGAAGGTCAATTTGAAATTGAACCAGAAACAGGAAAAGATATTGTCAGTACCATTGATGTTTTTATTCAGGAAGTTACTGAGAATGCGTTAATGAAAATGATGATCAAAAATGAAGCGCAAACAGGGGTTGCAATGGTGATGGAAGTGAAAACAGGTAAAATTAAAGCCATTGCTAACCTAGGAAAAATTAGTGAGGGGGTATATAGAGAGGATTTGAATTATGCAATGACACCTACTGAGCCCGGATCTACTTTTAAATTAGTTACTTTATTATCAGCTTTAGAGGATGGAAAGGTTACTTTGAATTCGCGTGTTAATTTAGAAGGGGGTACTTGGCAAGTAGCAGGACAAACGGTGTATGATTCTGAAAAGCATGGAAAATTTGATGCGTCAGTACTTGAAGCATTTGAAGAAAGTTCAAATGTAGGTATGGCAAAAATTGCCATGGCTAGTTATAATAATAATGTGGATGTATATTTTAAGCATTTAACAAAATTGCGTTTGGACTCCACTTCTGGTATTGATTTAGTGGGGGAGAAGCAACCAAGACTTGTAAAACCAGGTAATAAAATTTGGGGTCCAACCACTTTGCCATGGATGGCATTTGGTTATAATATTGAAATCGCGCCAATTCAAACTTTGAATTTATATAATGCTATAGCA
>JAURIP010000186.1 GCA_030832695.1 Sediminibacterium sp.
TAGCTAGTTTCTTTAATGTTGGAAAAAATACATCATCCCCAATGACGTAGCGTAAACTATGCATGAAAAAAGAACCCTTTCCATAAATATCACCACCTGAGTATACTTGTTCCTCTGTTGCTTCATCAACGGTAGGAATAATTGGCATTCTATTTCTTGAATTTTTACGATGTCCGGCAATTATTTCATCGTATGCCGCTTCGCCACCAAGTTCCAACATAGTTAAGGCCTCTGCATAAGTTCCAATACCTTCTTGAATCCACATATGTCCCCAATCTTTATTGGTTACTTTATTCGCCCACCACTCATGTGCGTATTCGTGTAATAAGTTTGCAGAGTACTCTTGTCCATTAATTGTTTTATAACTAAACTTATTATCAAAAGTGATCATGGTTTGATGTTCCATCCCAGAATTTGGTACTTCTGCAATCCCAATTTTTTCTTTTGCCCAAGGGTATTCCCCAAAATATTTTTCTAAAATTTTACTATCTCTTTTTCTAGTTTCAATCACTTTTTTCGCATGCATAGTATCTTCTTCTAAAACATAATATTCAATAGGTACCTTGGTTCCCAAAACAGTAGTGTACTCATCTTTGATGACTTTGTATTTACCAATATTGAATAAAATACAATAATTACTAATGGTGTAATTGGTTTTCCAATGGTAGGTTGCTTTGTTCTTTTTTGTAGTTACGCCCATTAATAATCCTGGGCCTGCCACCATTAAATTTGATGGAATGGTAATTTTCAAATCAGCCCCTTCATTAGGTTCGTCACTTGGATGGTCTTTGCATGGATAATACATTTTTCCACCTTCTCCTTGTATATTAATGGACATCCAATCATTAGCATTTTTATCTTTCGCCCATGTAAAACCGCCATCCCAAGGGGGTTTAATAGCTATTGGAGGTATGCCATTATATTCAACTAATACTTTTTGATTGCCCACTTCAAAACCAGTGGCATTCGTAATAAATATTTTATCATCATGTTGGTAAAAGGAAGCAGGTTTATTATTCACTTTTACTTTTGTAACCGAATATAAATGAATTAAGTCGAGTAAAATAGTATCCGTTTTTTTTGACAGATTTAAACTTACTTCTGTGGAACCGTTGATAGCATGTTGCACCATGTCCAATTCTAAAGCAATGGTATAATGTCTAATATCCATGATTGCTTGATGTGGATTGAGCTTACCACCTGAAGTAAGGTATAAAATATCCCTACTATTTATATTGTCATCGTTTTGACTGTATCCAAATGTGCATTGTAATAATAACATAAAAAAAGCAGTCACTTTAAATAGTATTAATGACAATGGGTTAGCATTTTTAGAATTGTTCATTTTATTCAGTTTATTTAATTTGTTTGTATTAGTGATTCGATGGATACTTAAATATAATTTTTTTAAAGCAATCAGAAAGAACAAGTTTGAAATATTTATAAAATACTGAATTTCAGTAAATTGTGACTTTATATAAATCAAATAGCTAATAATTTTATTAATTTAAGCGCTTTTTATAAACTACCTTCGTGGCACATTTAAGCGCTATGACATTTCAAGATTTAAACCTAAATACCCCTTTATTGAGATCCTTGGAGGAATTAGGCTTTTCAACGCCCACCACTATTCAACATCGTGTTTTTCCCATAGTGATGTCCGGGGCAGATGTTTGTGGTATTGCGCAAACAGGTACCGGAAAAACATTCGGCTATTTACTTCCTTGTTTAAGACAATGGAAATATGACAAAAATAAAGATCCTCAAATTTTGATCATTGTCCCCACCCGTGAATTAGTGGTGCAGGTAGTAGAATCAGTTAAAAAGTTAACGACCTACATGAGTATAATTACCGTGGGTGTTTTTGGAGGCGTGAATATTAATACACAACAAATAGAAGTTGAAAAAGGGGTAGATGTATTAGTGGCTACCCCAGGAAGATTATTTGATTTAATCATGAATGGCGCGTTCAAAACTAAAATGATTAAAAAATTAGTGATAGATGAAATGGATGAAATGTTGAATTTGGGTTTTAGAAAACAAATCACCAATATTTTAGAACTATTACCTAAGAAAAGACAAAATTTACTTTTTTCAGCAACCATCACTGATGATGTTGAAAAATTAATGCATGATTATTTTAATGCACCCATCACCGTAGAAGCTGCTCCTACAGGTACACCTTTAGAAAATATTATTCAGACTGCTTATCATGTTCCTAATTTTAATACCAAAGTAAATTTATTAAATCTGCTTTTGTCTACCAATGAAACAATGACCAAAGTGTTGATATTTGCTGCTACCAAGGCATTGGCTGATCAACTATTTGAACAACTTGAAATTAAATTTCCTGAAATAGTAGGCGTGATCCATTCCAATAAAGATCAAAATTATCGTTTCAATACAGTTAAGCAATTTAAATCTGGGGTATTTAAATATATTATTGCAACGGATGTAATGGCTAGGGGTATTGATGTTGCCGAAGTTACCCATGTAATCAATTTTGACACGCCTGAGGTACCGGAAAATTATATACATCGTATTGGGCGAACAGGTCGTGCAGATAAAAAAGGGATAGCAATCACTTTTATTACAGAAAAGGAAAAGGTTTTACAAAAGGGGATAGAAACCCTTATGAAACAAGATATCCCATTATTATCATTACCTGAGGAACTTGAGATTTCAACTATTTTAACCGAAGACGAAAAGCCTAAGATCCGAATGAAAATCATACAAACCAAGGTTCCAAAAAAAGAAGAATCAGGGCCTGCGTTTCATGAGAAGTCTGCCAAAAATAGCAAAGTGAATAAAAGAAAAAATCACAAAGAAGATATGCAAAAAAAATACGGCAAGCCCAAAACTAGAGGGGCAAAAAAATAAAAGCACCCCAATTGAGGTGCTTTACTTAAATACTTTATTTAAAGTGGCACTAAAATCTTTCTAATTTAGAAAAGAAGAAATTGCCTTCAATTTGTGCGTTTTCATCACTATCACTTCCGTGAACAGCGTTTTCGCCAATGGAAGCTGCGAAATTCTTACGGATGGTACCTTCTGCTGCTTGTGCAGGGTTAGTAGCACCAATCAATGTTCTAAAATCAGCTACTGCATTGTCTTTTTCAAGAATTGCTGCTACAATTGGGCCACTGCTCATAAAATCAACTAATTCGCCATAAAATGGACGCTCTTTATGAACCTCATAAAACTGACCGGCTTGCGCTGGTGTTAAATTTGTCCACTTCATTGCCTTAACCTTGAAGCCGGCTTTGATAATTTGGTCTAAAATTGCCCCTGTGTAACCTTTTGATGTAGCATCAGGTTTAATCATTGTAAATGTGCTGTTAGTCATATATATTTTATTGAAAGTTTTTAATTGAAGGCGCAAATTTAATGAAAAACATCTGATTTATGTTAAATTTGTCCACTTATGCAAGCAATTGAACAATTTTACCCAATTCTAAATCAACCTTTTAAGGCTGTAATCACTGCTCATCAAAAGCCAGATGGGGATGCGATGGGTTCTACGCTTGGCTTATACCACTTTTTAAAACAATTGGGGCATGAGGTTACTGTTGTATCCCCAACCAATTGGGCAGCTTTTTTAAATTGGATGCCCGGTGTTGATCAAGTGATTGATTTCGAGGCCAATAAGAAAGAAGCAAGTCAAATTGTATCAGATGCGGATTATGTATTTTGCTTGGATTTTAATATTCTACACCGCACAAAGCATCTAGAACCAGTTATTAGAGATTCCAAGGCTTTAAAAATATTAATTGACCATCACCAACAACCTGATACTCCGTCATTTGCCTATGGAATTAGTGACGTTAAAATGAGTTCTACCTGTGAAATGGTCTATGATTTTATCGTACAATCTGGCCATAGTAATTTAATTAATCTGGACATAGCAACCTGTTTATATACTGGTTTAATGACAGATACTGGGTCATTTCGTTTTCCGTCCACCACCGCATCAGTGCATAAAATTGTTGCCCATTTGAAAGAATTGGGCTTACAACATGCTAAAATTCATGAAAATATATACGATAATTCTACAGAAGGACGCCTAAAGTTCATGGGAAATGCGTTTTTGAATAGGA
>JAURIP010000350.1 GCA_030832695.1 Sediminibacterium sp.
AAAGCGGCTGGGGTACCTGTGTTACACTACTACACTTTAGGCAAACCAAAAGTGGTAAAAGATGTGGTAGCCGCTGTGTTTTAGTAATACAGGCACATTTAAATAATTCAAAGCGCCTAGTTTAAGGCGCTTTTTTATTGCTGGTATTGACCAAAAAATCATTGAACTGTTCAATGCTTAAATTTTTGGCGATAATTTTTTTATTCGCATCGAGTAAATAAAAAGTGGGTGTTTTAAATACATCATACAATTGACGAATGGTGGTAGGTTTGCCTTGTTGTATTTCTTTATTTAAATCAGCTTCCGTTTGGTAAGCATGTATCCATCCTACTAATTTATTTTCTTTGATAAAAGTTTTCCAAGATGCTAACTCTTTAAAATTAATATTTACTGAAAGTACTTTTACATTTAGTTTACTCCAAATGGCTTTATAAAAAGAATCCACTCTTGGAATTTCCTCTTTACAATGACTGCAAGTGGGGTCCCAAAATGCAACAAAAGTATACGGGGATGTGATATCGTATAAGGATAATTTTTTATCATTAATATCGTTTATAACCAATGGCGGTGCAGCTAAACCTAGCTGATTGGCCATCATACTATAGGCGCGTTCCGTGATTGATTTTTTGGATGCCTCGTTTAATAAAACGGTATCCCCCTTGGCAAAAAAGTTTTGATAAATATGTAGGAACACTTTGTCCTGACCCATGAACTCAGGAGTAATATATTTATTGGTAAATTTAAAGAGTAAAAATGGATAAATTTCATTTCCCGTTTTTGCAACGGTTAACATGTATTGTACTTCCTCAATAATGGAGTCCGGTTCACGTGAAATATAATTTTTGAAGTACTCATCTAGCTTAGCTTCAAAAAAAGGTGTTCTTACCAAGCGGTTATCATTGAACACCACATTATCCCAATAATGATTTTTTACATAATAAAAAGGATAGCTGGAATCCGCTTGGCCATTGATGATAGGTATGGCTGGCGCATCAGGTCGTTGCATTACATTTAAAAAATAAGCAGTCATTGAATTAGGCTGCCCCTTCATAATTGCTTGACGCTTTTCGTTCATTTCTTTTTTCTTGTCATTGTATTTATTCGAAAGCGTTGTTGAATCATTTTTATTAGTAGCAGTTTTAAAATTTGCTTCAATCTCGCTTAACTGCGCACCAATTTCATTCATCGATTTCGAATAATTTTTAAAAATGGTATTATCATTCGAACCTATAATAGTAACATCACTTAAATTAGTGGTGTCGGCAATAATTTTAAATTTTTGATTTTCATCCACCAAAAAATCAAATAAGATGGCATATTTAGGAGATACTACAAAATAGATGCCAGGTGTTAATTTTTTTGAAGATGCAAAAACACCCTCACTTTTATCATTTAAGATGGCAGAATCGGCGAGTACGCGTGAATTGCCATAATTGGTGCCAATATAAATCTTGGTATTTTGGTATGGTTTAAGGCTAATCTGTATACTGTGTCCTTGTGAAACTACTTTTGGCTTATTCACAACAGCACTTGTACTACTTTTTGTAATTGGTTTTTTGGTTTGTGCAAAGCAAAAACTTGGTAAAAACACAAATAATAGGATCGCTTTTCTAATACTCATTTTAATAAAGTCAGGTGATATAAAAATTGCAGTAAAAATAAGTAATTATCAATAAAACAAATCACAATTAAAATTCAGTTTTACCCTTATTTTAATCCATCGGTATTACCTTTGTTAACGTGAGAAAAAAGAAAGAAGCCCCTTTATTAGAAAATGTCCTTATTGAAGATTATGCAGCCGAAGGAAAATCACTGGCAAGGGTGAACGGCAAAGTAATTTTTGTGGAAGGTGCAGTTCCGGGTGACGTGGTGGATGTGCAACTCCAAAAAAACAAAGCCGATTGGGGTGAGGGGTTTGTAAAAAAATTTCATACTTATTCCTCCATTAGAGTAAAACCCTTTTGTACACATTTTGGCGTTTGCGGTGGTTGTCAATGGCAGATGTTACCTTATGAACAGCAGTTGGTATACAAACACAAGCAGGTGTTTGATAATTTAACGCGCATTGCTAAAGTAGCTTTACCCACTATTCCACCCATATTAGGTGCGAAGGAAACACAGGGGTATCGCAATAAAGTGGAATACACATTTGCCACTGAAAAATTTATACCTTTTGAGGAGTTCAAAGCGATGAAAGCTGCAGGGCTTGAACCAGTTAAATCGATTGGCGCAGGCGGTTTTCATGCAAGAGGTTTTTTTGAAAAAGTAGT
>JAURIP010000308.1 GCA_030832695.1 Sediminibacterium sp.
ATTTTTGTACACTGAAATAGTGAACTTAACATTTTCTCCTTTTTTATATAACCAATCGCTATGATCTGCTGCAACAATTACTTTTACAAAACGATCAACGGGTTGTGAAAAAATAGTATTTCCTATTATTAAGAAAAACAGAATTAATGAGATACGATTATTTTTTTTTGAAATGTTCATATATGCTTATGTTTAACAACTTTTATAAAAAACGGGTGGATTTTCCTCGAGTAATGCTTCTATTTTTTTTGCAGTGTTCGTAACAGATAACCCCCCTAAATTCGTACAACGCAAGGTGTGATGAATTTGATCACCCACGGCCTTCATGGTTTCAATCACTTCATCAAGTGGTATCAAATGTTCATAATTAGACAATGCCATATTTGCACATGAAATAGCATTCGTTGCAGCCATAACATTACGACCAAGACAAGGTGCTTCCACTCTATTCCCAATAGGGTCACAAATGATGCCTAATGAATTTTGAAGCGCGAGTGAAGCCGCTGCGATGGATTGCTCCAAGCTTCCGCCATTCATTTCAACAAGCGCTGCGGCTGCCATTCCACCCCCTGAACCAGTTTCTGCCATACAACCACCCACTTCAGCTGCAAAGGTTGCATGTGCTGCAATAAAAACGCCAATTAACCCAGCAGATAACATTGCTTTTATAATTGCATCTTCATTTTTATGAATGCTGTCTGCAGTACCAAATACTACGCCTGGTAATCCACCACAGGAACCCGCTGTTGGCGCTGCAACAATTACACCCATTGAACTTTTCACCTCCATGATGGCTGAAACATACATTATGGTTTTATTAATCACGTCGCCGCCGATTAATTGATTCGCTTCAAATGATTCTTTATACTGAGGGGACTGACTACCTAAAATTCGATCCTTATATTTAGTTCCTTTTAATCCTGTATCAATGGCAGTTCGCATAATTTGAATAATCGCTTTCATCTTATCCATCACCAACGCAGGGCTAATATTCCCACGGATACTTTCATAATCAACCGCCAGCTCCCAAAGTGATTTATTTTTATCTTTATTGTATTCCATCATTTCATTACAGGTAATAAATGGAACTTTTAAGTTTTTTCGCGCCATGATCGGTAGCACTGGATTTATCGCTTTAATAAAAGTCACTGTAGGCATTTGCTTTATTTCATTGCAAATGTTTTCAGGAATACTATTTTGCGATTTAATTTCAATGAAAGAATGAACCCCATGATGAAAAGTAATTTCATCAAATAAGATGGTTGCCTCTAAATAATTAATAATACTTGTAGCATCTGTACAATAAATTAAAGTTTCAAAATAATCCCCTGCCATTGAAACTTTATTCCCATCAATATTGATCACCTCAATCATACCACCTCCAGTTGAAATGGCTACTAATGTTCTTTTCTCTTTATCATTGGTTAATGTTATTTGATAGGTATTGGGATGTTTTTCGGCTAATTCGAAAATTTTAATCGAATAGTTAATACCAGCAGTGGCTAAATATTGTTCCGAATCTTGCAAACGTTCATCAAAAGCTTCCCAACCTAAAAATCCGCCAAATAAACCCATATCCGATCCTTGACTTTTATGGGTAGTAGCGAGTGAACCATTGGGATCAAACTCGATTAAAATATCTTTAATTTGCTCATCCATTAAATCACGACAAATTCGAGCGATACGAAGTGATGCAGCACAATGCGAACTTGAAGGACCACGCATCACTGGACCAATAACATCATTAAATATACTTGGATAATTTGTCATGGGTATTTTAGTTTAGTTAAAGTAAATAATTTTATTTGTTTTTAATAGCACTCAAAAACATAGTGATGGAAGTGTATAAGATGATAATAAGCACCAACCATCTTAAGGTATCCAATGGCAACGATTTAATGACAAGTGCTGCAATGAGCACAGCCACTATTCCAGGAATAGCCATCCCTAATGCCGCTTTTTTATTATAAGCGCCTGACTTGATAAATTTATAAGAAGCAGGTGGCATTAAAAAAGCACAGGATCCCATCATAATGGGAAAAGCGACCTGAGGAGATAACCCTAATAGATAAACCAAGGCCATACAGGGTGCATACAACCCCACTCCTGCAGTCATCATGGCTCCCAAAATAAAATTTACTACCCCTGCAATCACTAATTTCCATCCGTGAATGCCAATGGCTATTCCTTCACCATGTATCCAATTCATTTTATTAGCAAACATGAAACCAGCAGTAATTAATAAAGCAATACTAATCGTTAACCTTATATTTTTCTCTGAAAGTTTACCAACAATATCAGCACCTAGTATTGCACCCATCATTGCGGTTAAAAACATAACAATTAAAGTGATGGGCTCCACTTCAACCACTTGAATAAAAATAATTGCTTGGATTAAAACCGGCAATGTGTTTGCCACATTCATGGTGCCTGGAATTAATTTATCAGTAGTTTGTTTGGTAAATTTTAAAAGTGCTGTTTGTGGCGCAAAGGCTCCAATACCCAAAACGTCGAAAAAATTTACAACAAAACCAATGAGTCCCGTTTTAAGCCAACTTACATTTTCAAGATTATTTCTGTTTTTAATCATATCTACCG
>JAURIP010000234.1 GCA_030832695.1 Sediminibacterium sp.
CGTATATTTTTTTTCAATTGTGCACCATAGGGGCCGTAATCATACACTGCACTCAACCCATCATAGATTTCACTACTTGGGAAAACAAAACCATATTCTTTGGCGTGCGAAATTATCGCTTGTAATGTGTTGTCTGGTTGTACCTTACTCATAGGTTGCAAATATACTGCTAGATTATATTATCGATGTAATTTTTCGTTGTTTTGATGGCGAGAACCGTCCCTTAGCGTTTTCTTTTGGATGTTTTTCTCTAATGCGGTTGCCAAATCGATCCCAGTTTGATTGGCTAGGCAAATCAACACAAAAAGCACATCTGCCATTTCATCGGCCAACAAAACTTCCTCCTCTTTATTTTTAAAGGACTGATCCCCAAACTTGCGTACCATTATTCTGGACAATTCGCCTACCTCTTCCATTAAAATTCCTAAATTAGTGAGCTCACTAAAATACTTTACGCCGACCGTTTTTATCCATTGATCTACTTGTTCCTGCGCTTGTTGTATGGTGGTTGTATTTGACATATTTTTTATTTTTTTATCCCAACATATTTGGATTTATTCTTTATTTTTTGAATCTATGGTTATCGTGACCGGGCCATCATTAATTAATGCAACTTTCATATCTGCCCCAAATTTGCCTGTTTGAATGGGCGCCCCCAAATCCTTCTGTAGTTGCTGTATCACGGCCTCGTATAAAGGAATGGAAATCTCCGGTTTCGCAGCTGCAATATAGGAAGGCCGATTACCTTTTTTGGTGGAGGCATGTAAAGTAAATTGACTTACCAATAATATTGCCCCTCCTATTTCAACAAGGCTTTTATTCATGACCCCATTTTCGTCGTCAAAAATGCGCATATTAATAATTTTATTAGAGAGCCATTCAATATCTGTGGTATCATCTTCATTTACGATACCCACCAAAACCATCAAACCCCTTTGAATTTGGCCAATAATTGCGCCCTCTACTGTGACGCTCGCTTGGGAAACCCGTTGAATTACCGCTCTCATGTATGACTGTTTTGTACCATGAAGATAAACAAAACTATTTTCACTAATTTAGCTGTAATTTCAAGTCCTTGAGTAGTATTAAAAAATTAGCCAGTCAAACCATTTGGTACGGGCTTAGCTCCATTGCAGCTAGGTTTATCAGTTATTTGCTGGTACCTTATCTTACCTTTAAGTTTACCGAATCGGCTTATGGCGAAATGTCGATCGTTTATTCCTTCATCCCCTTTTTAAATGTCATCGTATCGCATGGCATGGAAACGGCGTATTTCCGATTTGGCACCAAGGAAAATGAAGAAAAAATTTACCACACGAGTAGTTTTTCTATGTTCATGGTGACAGCAGTTGTATTAATGGGACTTATTTATTGGAGCGCACCTATTGCGCAACTTTTACAAATCACTGCACATCCCGAATATATTACATTGATGGCTTGGGTAGTTGGATTAGATGCAATTACCACGATTCCTTTTTCAAGATTACGATTACAAGAAAAACCTAAAAAGTTTGCGTTTGTTAAAATAGGCGGTATTATTTTGAATATAGCAGCTACTTATTTTTTTATTAGTGTTTTACCAACATACGTTCAAACGCACCCAAATAGTATATTTGCAAATATTTACAAGCCCGAATGGTCAGTGGGTTATATTTTAGTCGCGGGCATTGTTCAAAATGTATTTGTTTTATTGTTATTGAAAAAAGAAATTAGTGCACTTCGTTTTTCATTTGATTTTGATTTATGGAAGCAAATGATGATTTACGCAGTTCCCCTAATTTTAGTGGGACTGGGTGGCATGGTCAACGAAACCTTAGACAGAATCATGTTAGGTTGGTGGGCGCCAGGTGGCTCGCCTGATGCCAACAAAGCCATCGTTGGAATTTATAGTGCCTGTTATAAGTTATCCATATTAATTACCATTTCAGTGCAAGCATTTAGAATGGGCGCTGAACCGTTTTTCTTTAAACAAGCAGATACTGACAATGCACAAAAAACATATGCGCGTGTGATGAAATTTTTTGTCATCACCTTATGTATTATGTTTTTAATGGTTGTACTATATTTAGATATTTGGAAAGAATTTATACGTAATCCGGCCATGTATGTGGGATTAAAAGTGGTCCCAATATTATTATTAGCGAATATATTTTTAGGTATTTACTACAACCTAAGTATTTGGTATAAACTAAGCAATAAAACAATGGCAGGTGCTTGGATAACTATTATTGGTGCTATTATTACTATTACAATAAATTACTTAGCCATTCCCTATTTTGGGTTTATGGCAAGTGCTTGGGCTACCTTTTTCTGTTATGGAACGATGATGGTGATCAGTTACCAATGGGGGCAAAAAGTATATCCCATCCCATATGCTACAAAAAAACTAATTGCTTATTTTGTCATTACCCTACTACTATATGTAATAAATATTGGGGTGCGCCAAATTTCAAATAATGCACCATTTAATTATTTATTCGCGTCTGTTTTACTTGTGGCTTTTATTTTATTTGTAGCAAGAATCGAAAAGAAGGAATTAAAATCTATTTTCAACAGCAACTCCAATTAGTTTTTAAAATGTGAATTTATTATGGCCGAAGATTTAAACATACAAACAGGGACAAAACAAGAACAATATGAAGCATTAATTCCGCAAATAGCAGGATTACTTCAAGGTGAAACTAATTTAATTGCCAACCTCGCAAATATTAGTGCTGCATTAAAAGAACAGTTCAATTGGTGGTGGGTTGGATTTTATTGGATCCATGAAGAAGAGTTGGTCTTGGGACCATTTCAAGGTCCCGTTGCATGTACACGAATTAAAAAAGGAAGAGGCGTTTGCGGCAGTGCTTGGGAAAAAGGAGCAACCATTATTGTGGCCGATGTAGAAAAATTTCCTGGACATATTGCATGTAGTAGCGCTTCCAAATCAGAAATCGTTGTACCTGTATTTCATCATGGAAATATAGTGGGTGTTTTAGATGTGGACAGCGCGCATTTATCCGATTTTGACGAAATTGATCAAATATACCTTGAGAAAATTGTAGGTTTAATCCCAGCACTGTAACAAGTCTTTAAAAAGTCCCCGAAAAATTAAAAAAATCAATTAAGTTTGCAACCCCTAAGCGGATGTGGCGAAATTGGCAGACGCACTAGACTTAGGATCTAGCGCCGCGAGGCGTGTGGGTTCGACCCCCTCCATCCGCACAATAACTAAAAAAAGCCCTTTCAGATTAATTTTGAAGGGCTTTTTTATATAATTAGCTGTTTTTTAGGTGCAAAAACATACCTTTGCACCCCTTAGACCCTAGAAATTACTAGTAAAAAAGATAAGATTATGGCAAGCATAAAGAGAGAGAACATTGGCCTTTTAAATGACAAACTAACCGTTAATTTAAC
>JAURIP010000369.1 GCA_030832695.1 Sediminibacterium sp.
CATTTATCCCCTATTATTGACCATTTTATGGCCTTTTTCGGTGATTTTTGTGAGTTTTCTCACAGGGCAATTTTCCTTTTTTAAGGGTTATTTGGGTAGAATGTGGGGCAGATTAAGTGGAGGATCTTCGAACCTGGGATCGGCTGCGCCAGCAAGCCCAATACATGTGGCAATTTTTGCTTCTGGGGCTGGTACCAATGCTAAAAAGATCATCGAATACTTTGAAAGTAAGCCTACTCGCATCAAAATATCATTGATTGTTTGCAATGTACCAGGTGCAGGCGTCTTGGATATCGCAAAATCAAAGGGGATTCCAACCCTAATGATCAATAAAGCAGAATTTGCATCCACCGGATATGTAGAAAGTTTGCACAATGCGGACATTCATTTTATCGTATTGGCTGGCTTTTTATGGAAAGTGCCCGAGGTCTTGGTGAACGCGTATCAGCCAGGAATGAAAATAGACTCAACTGTGGTGAATGGAAAAGTCAATACTGCCAGAGGCATCATAAATATTCATCCAGCATTGCTACCAAATTATGGAGGCAAAGGCATGTACGGATCACATGTGCACGAAGCAGTAGTTGCTGCTGGAGAAAAAGAAACAGGGATTACCATTCATTGGGTAGATGCACATTACGATGAAGGCGATATCATCCTTCAAAAAAAATGTAGCATCGATGCAACAGATACACCAACAACAGTTGCGCAAAAAATACATGTATTAGAACATGAATATTTTGCCCCAACGATCGAAAAAATATTGGTGCAATAAAAAAGGCCCCGAATTTTCGAGACCTTTTTTTATCTATCTAGTAATTTTTCTGATTAACTTTTTCCGAATGCTATACTGTTCAACCACTCAAGCAAAACTTTAATTTGAAATTTAGTATTGGCATTATTGATATTGCCCGCATTGTTACTTAGTACAATAAAAAATCCAGACACGCCAGTGTCATTGCAAGAGATCATATAATTAGATCGCTTTATTTTAAAATTAGTATTTGCATTTTGTAAAGCAGTCAAAGCATTTTGAAGATCTTGTTTAAACAATGCAAATGCTTCAGCAGATTGAATTTGCAAAGTATCTAACTCTTGCTTGTAAATGAATTGATCGTTCTTAAAAATCACGTCCACACTAAAATGATTATTCGCGAGTTTACGGTAACTGTAATATAATTTACCGTTATTGCTATACTTAATGAGGCTATTGACTGAATTGGATTCGGTTGTATTGCTGGAAGTTTGTGCAAATAAATTATTTGAACAAAAAGACAAAAGCAAAACAAACGCAGCAAGGGGGAGATTGCGCATTAAAAAATTTTGATCGAAATTACGTGAATCCTTTTTAACTATTAAAACAAAATGATGAAATTAATTGCATGTTCTAAATATGTAAAATTTAAAATATACAATTAAAAAATATACTATTAAACTGATTTAATTTTTTATGTACTATCCAGGCATACGAGAAATGTATTTCTCTATTTCTTTGATTTGATCCAACACTTGTTTAGTTGAAGGCTTACAAGCTTTTGCTTTGCGGAAGAAATCTTTAGCCGCGCGGAACTCACGCTTATTCATAAAAATTTGACACATGCTTAAATAAGCAACTGCTTCGGATTCTTTATCTGGAATGCCTGCACGAATAGCAGCACGGATATAAGCTTCACCTTGCTTGGTATCTCCTTTTTGCATCGCCATCATTCCTAATTGTAATTTATTAGCGCCCTCTGCTTCTGGCATCGCCGAACCAAGGTCGTTACTCATTTTAAGATGCTTCTCCGCTGTGTCAAAATCTTGTTTTGCCATGGCGATATTACCCTTAATAGTATAGTAAGTGCTTCTTACGGGTGTGTATAATAAATTAGGGAACCAGATGGTCGCTAAAATACGCTCCACTTCTTCGATATTACCCGCTTCCATCGGTGCTTGCACTAAACGCAAAGGACCAATAAAAATATGACTCAATAACCCAATCAAACCAAGAAAATACAATGGGAAAACAGGCCAAAAATTTGCCAGATCGGTTATTTGAAGGATAGCAGCGCCAAAAATGGCAATTAAGCTCAACCAAAAACGATACTTAATAATGATATTGTAAAAGCCCATAATGATGTCGATTTGAGCTGTGAAGATA
>JAURIP010000267.1 GCA_030832695.1 Sediminibacterium sp.
GCACAGAAAAATGATAAATGGGCAATTTGGGCAATTGCTTTCGCTGTGATTGCAATACTTGCAATTTTATTAAAATAGTAATCTATGGCATTGACAAATCAATTTAATATCATTTGTCCAGTTTGTGATGATAATAATGTTACTTCTTTAATGCCAGTAACCGATTTATCCTTAACCGGTGATTTATTTGAAATAGTTCAGTGTGAAAAATGCAGTTTAAATTTTACGCATCCAATTCCTGACAAGGATAATATTGCGCCTTATTATAATTTCCCTGAATATATTTCACATACCGATATCAAAAAAGGTTGGATGAACGCTTTATACCATAAAGTACGTCAACGAACTTTAAAACAAAAAACGGACTGGGTACAATCCTTATTCACAGGGTATAAAGGGGCTTTATTAGAAGTAGGAGCGGGCACTGGTGCATTTGCGAATGCAATGGCTAAGAAAGGCTGGAAGGTAACTGCGCTTGAACCTGATGCGAATAGTCGCGAAATAGCATTAAAAAACTACGGCATTAATTTACTACCCAGTGCAGCATTGGAAAATTTACCTGAAAATACTTTTGATGTCATTACTTTATGGCATGTGCTTGAACATGTACATGATTTAAAAGTTTATATACATACATTTAAGAAGTTATTAAAACATAATGGTCGTTTAATCATTGCTGTTCCCAATCATACTAGTTATGATGCTCAATTTTATAAAAATTATTGGGCTGCTTATGATGTACCTCGACATTTATATCATTTTTCGCCTTCTTCCATGAAATATTTGCTGAAATCAAATGGATTTAAATTAGCAAATTTAAAGCCCATGTGGTTTGATAGCTACTACGTAAGTCTATTGAGTGAAAAGTATAAGCAAACGGGCTTATTGGGAGTTGTAAGGGCTTTTTTGATTGGGTGTATCTCCAACTTGCTTGCTTTAAACACAAATGCAAAAGCAAGTTCGATTATTTATGAGATCAAAAAAATCAAGGAAGACTAAAAGATGAGTGCCCCTTTTTTATTTTATTTTTATTTCAACCATTACGGGCCAACATTTCCCAGTTAAAAAAAATGTTTTTGATTTTGGCTGGTAAGCGATACCATTTAATACATAACCAATATCAATTGTTGTGGGGTTGTATTTTACATTAGCCTGTGCTAATAAATTACTAAAATTTATACTGTTTACTATTTGTCCTGTTGCCGGTTCAATCACCACAACTTCATTTTGACCATATAGGTTCGCGTATATTTTTCCATCCACATATTCTAATTCATTGATATCACTGACATAGCCATAATTATTATATACGCCAATGGTTTTTTGAATAGCAAAAGTATTGGGGTCAACAACATAAATATCGCTACCACCTGTTGATATAATTAAGGCAGAATCATTATGCGTAATGCCCCATCCTTCATATTGCCAATACAATTCTTTTTCTTTTTGTAAAGTATTTGCATCATATACAAGTACTTTATGCTCTTTCCAAGTTAATTGATAAATTTTATCCTTAAATATAGTGACCCCTTCTCCAAATAATTCCTTTGACAAATTTATTTTTTTGCCGATGCCTTGCATATTGGCGTCTAATTTATGTAATACGCTTTTACCATAATTACCGGTGCTTTCAAATAATGTTTCGCCATACCATTCCAAACCCTGTGTGTAAGCACTTGTATCATGTGTGTATACCTTTACTAACTCATATTGTAATTGGGTAGGGGCTTTTATTACATTATCATTTTCTGCTTCATTTTCCGAGGTGGCAATATTATTACCACAGGAAGTAATTACAAAAATAAAAGTAATGAGTAGTAAGTGTTTGATGAATTGAAGCATGCGCTAATATTTGAAATTTTATACATTAAATCTAAAATGCATTACATCCCCATCTTTTACTAAATATTCTTTTCCTTCAATTCTTAATTTCCCATTGTCTCTGCATGCAGCTTCACTCTTATATTTAATAAAGTCCTCAAACGCGATTACTTCCGCTTTAATAAATCCTTTTTCAAAATCGGTATGAATAACACTGGCTGCCTGCGGTGCTTTCCAACCTTTTTCAATCGTCCATGCCCTTACTTCCTGAACACCTGCTGTAAAATAGGTTTCTAAGTTCAATAATTTGTAAGCAGACTGAATTAATCTATTCAATGCAGGCTCCTTCATTTGATATTCGTCCATAAACACCGCTTTATCTGCCGGATCCTCTAGTTCAGCGATTTGTGCTTCAATATTATTGCACATTACAATAACTTCGGCACCTTCATTTTTTGCCATCTCCACCAATATGGCTGAAAATTTATTGCCTGTATGCATGGAAGCTTCATCTACATTGGCAACATACATGACTGGTTTCTCTGTCAGTAAAAAACTATCCGCAATGGCTAATCTGTCTTCTTTTGATAAATTTAATGATCGGATGCTTTTTCCTTGCTCTAAATGTGTTTTACATTTTTGTAATACCTCTAATTCTACTTTGGCTTTTGGATCCGTCTTGGCCATTTTTTCACAACGTTGAATCTTTTTATCGACACTATCCAAATCCTTTAATTGTAATTCAGTTTCAATAATTTCTTTATCTCCAATAGGGTTAATGACGCCTTCTTCCCTTAATACATTTTCATCTTCAAAACAGCGAATTACATGAATCACTGCACTTACTTCACGGATATTCGCTAAAAACTTATTTCCCAAACCTTCCCCTTTACTTGCCCCTTTAACCAAACCAGCAATATCAACTATTTCTAGTTGGGTAGGTACAATACGATTGGGAATAATTAAATCTGCTAATTGTTGCATTCTATTATCTGGTACATCCACTAATCCTACATTCGGTTCAATGGTGCAAAAACGATAATTACTTGCTTGTGCTTTTGCACTATTACTTACTGCGTTAAATAAGGTTGATTTTCCTACATTAGGTAATCCCACAATTCCTGCCTGTAATGCCATAATCTATCATGTTTTAAGAGCGCAAAAATACAATTCTAATCCCAAAATTGACTATATTAGAACCACAAACAATTGATTTATGGC
>JAURIP010000033.1 GCA_030832695.1 Sediminibacterium sp.
GCTTATGAACCCATTTGGGCAATTGGTACTGGTAAAACAGCATCAAGTGCTCAAGCACAGGAAATACATGCTTTTATTAGGTCGGTATTAGCAATCAAATATGGTGCGGATATTGCTGATCAAATATCAATTTTATATGGCGGAAGCGTAAAAGCCGCTAATGCTGTTGAATTATTTTCACAACCAGATGTGGACGGAGGTTTGGTAGGAGGCGCATCTTTAATTGCTCCCGAATTCACTGCCATCATAAACGCACTTCAATAGATTTTAAAGCCTATTTTCACTTACATGAAGAACATAAGAAACTTTTGTATAATCGCTCATATTGACCATGGTAAAAGTACCTTGGCTGATCGCTTGTTAGAACATACCAAAACCATTACGGAAAGAGAAATGATGAACCAGGTGTTGGATGATATGGATTTGGAGCGTGAAAAAGGTATTACTATTAAAAGCCACGCAATTCAAATTAATTATATTCATAAAGGCGTTACCTATACCTATAATTTAATTGATACCCCTGGTCACGTTGATTTTAGTTATGAAGTGAGTAGGGCATTAGCCGCTTGTGAAGGTGCATTGTTATTAGTGGATGCATCACAAGGAATACAAGCGCAAACCATTAGTAATTTATATTTGGCATTAGATAATAATTTGGAGATTATTCCTGTCATCAATAAAATTGATATGGATGGTGCCAAGATTCCAGAGGTGACTGATCAAATTATTGAATTAATTGGTTGCAAACAAGAAGATATATTATTGGCCAGTGGTCGCTCAGGAATTGGTATTGAAGAAATTTTACAAGCCATCTGTGAGCGTATTCCTGCACCCAAAGGTGATACAGAAGCGCCACTACAAGCGCTCATTTTTGACAGTGTTTTTAATAGTTTCAGAGGAATTATTGTTTACTATAGAATAATGAATGGGGTTTTAAAGAAGAATGATAAAATTCGATTTGTTGCCTCCGGTCGAGATTATAATGCGGATGAAGTAGGGGTATTAAAATTAGCCATGACACCAAAGGCTGAAGTACGTGCTGGCGATGTGGGTTATATTATCACAGGCATTAAGGTGGCAAAAGAAGTAAAAGTGGGAGACACCATTACACTTGCAAATAATCCAGGCCCCATGATCAATGGTTTTGAAGAAGTAAAACCAATGGTATTTGCTGGAATATATCCTGTGAATACAGATGAGTTTGAGGAACTCAGAGATTGTATGGAAAAATTACAATTGAATGATGCTTCATTAACTTTTGAATTAGAAACTTCACAAGCATTAGGCTTTGGTTTTAGATGTGGATTTTTAGGATTACTGCATATGGAGATTATTCAAGAGCGTTTGGAACGTGAGTTTAATCAAACTGTGATTACAACGGTACCCAACGTAAGTTTTATTGCCTTTACGACCAGAGGTGAAAAAATCATTGTGAATAATCCTTCGGAGATGCCAGATCCTGTAAAGATTGAACATATTGAAGAACCTTATATTCGTGCACAGATCATTACTTCACCTGATTATATTGGTAATATTATTACGCTTTGTTTGAGTAAGCGTGGTATATTAATGAATCAAAGTTATTTAACACCCACTAGGGTGGAATTGATTTTTGAAATGCCGATGACCGAAATCGTTTTCGATTTTTATGATAAGTTAAAAAGTCAAACTAGAGGATATGCTTCCTTTGATTATTCGCAAATAGGATTTAGGGATGCTGATATTGTGAAGATGGATATATTATTAAATTCTGAAAAAGTAGATGCCTTAAGTGCATTAATCCATAGAGGAAAAGCTAGCGATTTTGGACGAAGACTTTGTGAAAAATTGAAAGAGTTATTGACGAAGCAACAATTCCAAATCGCCATTCAAGCAGCGATTGGTGCTAAGGTAGTTGCGAGAGAAAATATCAGCGCCATGCGTAAGGATGTAACTGCCAAATGTTATGGTGGTGATATCAGTCGTAAACGTAAGTTATTAGAAAAACAAAAGGAAGGTAAAAAGAGAATGCGACAAATAGGTAATGTGGAAATTCCACAGGAAGCATTTCTAGCGGTACTTAAATTAGATTAATTTATTTGCGGGATTATTTCTTTTTGAAGGTGTTTTCTTCTTTGATCGATAGTTCCCACTTATTATTAACCCAAGCAAAATATTTAAAGTTGCCTGAGGGCACCAAGGTTTCTTGTTTTTTTAAATCGTTATCGGTACTCGCTAATTCGGAAATCATAATTCTATTTTGCAACTTCTCGTATTTTATAATAGCATTACTGCCTTTTTTAAAGGAATAAATAAAACGATCTATTGTACCTATTGGGTAGGTTGGGTCGGGTATAAATTTAAAAAAGTCGCCACCTAAAATTGGTTCATCATTTTCAAAACGGACTACTTCAATAATTTTTTTAGAGACACTTGTATTATTTTCATCAAACCCTAAAAAGGTATAAATAGTTTGGTCATTGTATTGCATTGGGATAATGTCATAGTATATTGCGCCAATCCATTTTTTTCGGTCAAATACACCCAATGTATTGTTTTGTACAAAATCAGAATTATCAAAAAAGGGTAATAATTTAAGTTGCCCTTCATTGCTTGGGAATTGCATGGCACCCCTTTGGCGATAGGTTCCATCACCCAAGTCCACCTGCCAACTAAAAAATTTAAATCGGCCATCTGGTGAAACAATATGTTTTATTGCAGTTAATGAGTCGAAAGTATATTTAAAAGAGTACGGGCTTTTTAAGGTTTGCACCAATGACCTTGTAAAAATGCTATCGGCGTTTAAACGGTTCCTTAGTAATGTATCTTCTTGAATACGACTGGCTAATTTTTGTAATTGAATTCCTATGGAATCATAACTATAAAAAGATTGCCCTTTAATATTACTATTTATTGAAATAAATAATACCCAAATTAAAATAAAATGTTTCATTTTGACTTAAGCTTATTTTGACATTGCATTTGCAAATTCAAGTAGATTATTAAATCTGAAGTCAATGCTCGGATCTGGGAAAGGCGTTTCAGGATGTGTGGTGGCTAAAAATACTGTATGCAGGCCTGCATTACGACCAAATGCCATATCACTGGGTCTGTTACCGACCATGATGGATGTATTAAAGTCAATGGAAGGAAACATTTCTTTTGCTTGCATTGCCATTCCTGGTTGAGGTTTGCGATTGATGGAATCATTTTCAATGTCGGTACAATAAAAAACATGATCAATTCTTCCACCAATGGTTTCAATAGTGCGCAACATATTTTCATGAATTTGATTCAAATCTGACACGGTCATAATGCCACGTCCAACCCCTTTTTGATTGGTGGTAATAACAATGGTTTTGAATAAGTTCGCTAAAACAGGAAGTGCTTCAATGCTTTCATTGTAAAACTCAAATTCATTCCAGGTTTTAATATAGTCATTGTCCTTTTCAACATTAATTACACCATCTCTATCTAAGAATAGTGTCCAATTAGGGTTGATATTTGATAAGTTGAATGACAAATTATATGTTTTTTATGGGTAATTATCCAAAAATATTGCTTTCTACTAATTCGCAAATAATATGACCTACTAGTATGTGAGACTCTTGAATTCTTGGGGTATCATTCGAAGGGACATTGATTAGATAGTCTGAAATCGCCTTCATCTTGCCTCCACTATCACCCGTAAATCCAATAGTAACTACTTGCTTGGTTTTGGCCATTTCAAACGCTTTTACAATATTTCCTGAATTTCCTGAAGTACTCAAACCCACTAATACATCTCCTGGTTTTGTGATGCCTTCAATTAATCTGGCATAAATTACTTCATAACTATAATCATTAGCGACAGCAGTTAAATAGGAGGTGTTACAATGCAATGCTTCAGAGGGTAGTGCTTTTCTATCTTTATAAAATCGACCTGAAAATTCGGCAGCTAAATGTTGTGCATCGGCTGCGCTACCTCCATTTCCTGCAAAATAAACACTATTGCCATTTTGAAAAGCAGTGGTTATTACTTTTACGACTGTATCAATTTGTGCAATTAAGTTAACATCGGCCAATAGCGCTTGTTTTACTTTTATTGATTCATTGATGATGGATGTGATTTTTTGATGATGCATATAAATGAAGGCTTAATTTAAAATTAGTGGTTATAATTGTTGGTACAAAGCTAAAAACTTTTCGGTCATTTGCGCCCAGCTATATTTTTTCTTTTCTTCGATAATATTGGGAATAAAGTGATTTTCGCCCAATTCATAAAGGGTTTCGATCCCTTTTGCTATTTCTTTTGTTTCAGGTGCAACAACAATACCAGTTTTTAAGTGCGGTACCGTATCCGCTAATCCACCTACGTTAGTGACCAACATTGGCTTTTCAAAATGATAAGCTAGTGGAGTGACCCCGCTTTGGGTAGCATTTTTATAGGGTTGTATAATAAAATCAGCACTACAAACATAATTTTTGACTTCATCGTCTGGGATATAGTTTGAATATAAGGTGATTTGTTCTTGTAAGCCTAGGGAATCAATTAAATGATGGTAGGCGCTTGCATCTTCATAAAATTCTCCTACAATCATTAAACGAATACCTAATTTTTTTATAGCATCATCTGCCATTGCTTGAATTAACAAATCAAGGCCTTTGTATTTTCGGATATAGCCAAAAAATAAAATGATCTTTCCTTCATGTGGTAAACCTAGATTCGTCCTTGCATCCATTTTAGTTATTGGATGACCGAAATGATTAAAAATGGGATGCGGTGAAATGGAAACAGGCTTGTGCGAAAATATTTTTATATCATTTTTCACTTTTTCACTCATGGCGATAAATCCATCCACCGTTTTGACGAAGTATTTGGTTAGCAATTGATCACCCATTCTTTTTTCATGTGGGATCATATTATCTACAATAGAAATGACTTTGGTGTGTTTGTTTTTTTTAGCAATTTTTAAAATCGTACCTAAACAAGGCGCTAAAAATGGGATCCAAAAACGAACGATGATTAAGTCTGGCTTTTGTCTGTATAATTTTAAACCAATTTTAATCCAATTCAAAGGGTTGATTGAATTAATACAAACTGCAATATTTACATCTTTGGGTTTTGGATCGGTTGTATATTGACTTTTACCTGGAAATAAAATAGAAGGGTATTGCAAGGAGAAAGTATCAATCCTGGTTTGAATACCTTTTTCTGTAAACTGAGTAGCTAATTTTTCATCAAAAGCAGAGAGGCCACCGCGTAAAGGCCATGCTGGGCCAATTATGACCAATTTGTTTACCATCCTTGTTTATCTTCAATTAAATAGACATTTCTTTCAGATGCATTGCGATTCACTAATTCTCCTATAAAACCTGCTAAAAATAATTGCATACCTACCATCATAGATGTTAATGCGATATAAAAACTAGGTTTATTCGTAACGGTATAATTAGGATCTAAAATTTTTCCTGTTACAATGAATCCAAATGATATAAATCCAATCAGGAAAAACAAGGAGCCAATGAGTCCAAAAAACTGCATAGGCTTTTTACCAAACTTTGATAAAAATTGAATAGTCATTAAATCTAAAAAGCCATTGACAAAACGCTCCCAGCCAAATTTAGTAGTGCCATATTTACGGGCTTGATGTACTACTACCTTTTCGCCAATCTTTTTAAATCCTGCCCATTTCGCTAAAATAGGGATGTATCTGTGCATTTCACCGAATACTTCAATACTTTTCACCACTTTTAATTGATATGCTTTTATGCCACAATTAAAGTCATGCAGTTGAATGCCTGAACTTTTTCGGGCTACAGCGTTGTATATTTTAGAAGGAATATTTTTGGTAAAAGTATTATCGTATCTTCTTTTTTTCCAACCACTTACCAAATGATAACCTTGTTGGGTAATCATTTCAACAAATTCAGGAATTTCTTCAGGAGAGTCCTGTAAATCAGCATCCATAGTAATGACTATTTCGCCTTGTGCCGCTTTGAAACCTTCATTTAAAGCTGCAGATTTGCCATAATTTCTTTGGAATTTTATGCCCTTTAAACTAGCATATTCATTTCTCAAGTTGGATATGGTAGCCCAACTATTATCATCACTTCCATCATCAATCATAATCACTTCATAACTAAAGTTGTTAGATTGCATCACACGATGTATCCAAGCCATTAATTCAGGTAATGAATCAGCTTCGTTAAACAATGGTATGACAACGCTTACTTGCATATTAATAATTAAGCTCTAGGTTCTGCAAATGGATCAACTGGATTTTTTTTAGCAATCCCTGCGCCAATCAAGGAAGCAATTACACCCATAAATGCGGTACCAATTATTGCACCACCAATCGCAAATGGTAATAAAAATTTCTTAGTCATACCGATACCTTGCTCAATCATCTCATCAGTCATTTGAGGATTTTCGGCCATTTTCTTTCTAGCTATATCTAATATTTTTTCAGGCATTTCAGGGAATAATACTTTTAAAGAAAGAAAAACATATACAACGGTTATAACAATGATTACTGAGGTTGTTTTAAATCCATGTGCAAAAATATTTCCGAAGGTTACGTTGTTGTTATTTTCATTTGCATACATAATGCAACTATATATTAAACCGCCAATCGTAATTGCATAATTTATATAATTAATCCAGCTTACTTCGTATAAATTAAATACGGTAACAATGATACTTATTAAAATTCCAAATGCACTCAAAATTGCACCTTTAACAATATGAGAAGTAACTTTATTTTCCATGGTTTAAATTTGATTATTTGTGATTTTTAATATTAAGCTAAATGTAATTTGCCTTTGCTAAATACGCCTTTAATTTTTCCTGTTAATTTAATATCCCAAAAAGGGGAGTTGGCTGACTTACTTTTTGAGTCCTTTTGAGATAAAAGGGTTGTTTCTGTTTTATGATAAAAAGTTAAATCAGCGATACTGCCTTCTGTAATTCCTTGGTTATCTAATTTGAAAATATTTCTCGCGTTGATTGAAAATAATTCCGCAATTCTATTGTCAGCTAATTTTGGAAATAAATGTTGAACGGTAGCAAAGCTGGTTTCAATGCTTGCAATACCCGCTTTTGCATTTTCGAATTCAATGGTTTTTGCATCCCAATCCTGTGGCATATGGTGTGAGCTAATACAATCAATAGTATCATCTTCAATTGCTTTGAATAAGGCTTCTTGATCTAGCTTCGTTCTTAGTGGTGGGAATACTTTTAATAAGGTATTATAATCTTTCAAATCTTCCTCCGTAAAAAACAAATGGTAAGGGGTAACACTACATGTAATTTTCAAACCTTCTTTTTTGGCATTACGAATTAATGTAATTCCTTTTGCAGTACTTACACCTGTAATATGTAATTGAGAATTAGTGTATTTTAATAATTCGATATCTCTTGAAATAATTAATTCTTCAGCGATTGCTGGTATTCCTGGTAGACCTAATTTCGTTGATAGAATACCTTCATTCATTAAACCCAAACTTCCCAAACTTTTATCAATCGGCATTTGTATGACTACACCATCAAAAGCTTTTACATATTGTAAAGCTTTCAAAAATAAAAGGGTTGATTGCACAGGATATGATCCATCGCTAAAGGCAACAGCGCCATTTGAGTGCATATCAATCATTTCGGCTAAATCCTTTCCTTCAATTTTTTTAGAAAGTGCACCAATGGGTAAAATGTGAATTGGTAATTCTTGGCTATGTTGTTTTACATAAGTCACTTGTGACTTATTATCAATGACTGGGGTAGTATTTGGCACTACAAAAACGGTGGTAAATCCACCTTGAATTGCTGCATTTGAACCTGTGCTTAAAGTTTCTCTATGTTCCATTCCTGGATCGCAAAAATGAACAAAGGGATCTATAAATCCAGGACTAACCATTGAATTTTTTAAATCAATTGTTTGATCGACTACTCCTTTATATTTATCTGTAATGGAAACAATTTGTTGGTCTTTTATTAAAATATCCTTAACCAACCCATTAAAAGGTGACCTCTTGTCTGCAATTTTAACTTGACTTAGAAGAATTGTCATCGGGTCTGTAAAATTTTAATGCAATATACCTTGATTTTTCTATTTAGGGTTAGATTTACAAGCGTTTTACTTAAATTTTAGCTCAAAAATCAGCTAAATAGCCCATTTTAAGGGGTATTTAGAATGTTGGCTACTTGCAGTATTGACTTAAGAAACTATCTACCCCAGGGTATCCTTTCCGCTTTGCTGTATTTAAAGGTGTACAAACCTGTTCCTTTTTTCCCAATGCAATATAACTCATGGCCATAAAGAATTCTGACTTGCCAGTATTTGCATTTGAAAATTGAACAGCTTTTTCAAAGTTAGGGATCGCTTTTACAAAATTGCCTCCCGAATAATAACTAATGCCTGCGTTTTCATAATGCGTATAGTTGGCAGGATCTAATTGTGTGGCTTGTAAATAGAACTGTGCGGCTTTGCTAAACTGACGCTTCATAAAAGCAGCTTTTCCATTGTTTAATAAATTAGCTACAATGTCAGTACTTTGAACACCGGTTTTGTTACTTGAAAATATACTGTTCACTCTTGCTAAAATGGCAGTATCCTTAGGATATCTTGCATTGGATGAATCAAGTAAAGTAATCATATTTTTATCGGCAGCTCCTTTTACCTCATACATCGCAAGTAGGAATTGCGCATTGGCTTCAGCGCCAGGTCGGTATTTATTGTATTCCTTATATGCTTTTTTAATTTCAATGGAATCCTTGTTTTTTGCTGAACTAAACATAATATTTTTATAATAGCTGGTCGCTCTTGGCCAATTATAAAAAGCTTTTTTTGCATAAATGGCAACACTATCAAATTTTTGTTTGTCTGCAAATACCGCAGTTCTTATAAAATCATTATAGTGTAAATAAGGATTATCATTTTCGCTTTCTTTTAATAAACGTAATGCTTCATCATAATGCTTATCTCTAAATTCATATCGTGCAATTAATCCTTTTATTGGAAGGGTAGAAGTAGATAAATTAGGAATAGCCGGAAAGGAAGATTTTACCTCATCTAATGCCATTTTCGGATCGGAATCTATTTCACCCATCACATACTTTTGAATTTTTAAAGAGTCATATGTTTGTTTGGCAACATAAATTGAGGGAACTATTAATAGTAATGATATAAAATAGAAAATTACCGGAACAGATTTATTTAAAATGCTGCCTTTTACTTTTGTTTTATTGATATGACTGATGGGTAAAAATGCCAACGCAGCTGAAACAGCCAACATGGTTTGCATAGCAGTGCGTTCGGCCGGGAAATTTAAAAATGCATCCACTGCATAACAAGTAACTGCCATAAAAGAAATTGTTGCAGTTAAATGGTAGGGCTTGAATTCGCTTTTTCGCCACATTTTAATTGTGAAGATGGGTACTAGTAAAAACATTAATCCAAATGTTACACCTCCAATGATACCCAAGTCGGCAAACATTTCAATGAAATCATTGTGGCAATGGTAAGGGACAAATAAATCATTGGTAAACTCTTTTTCGTAAGGTATGGAAGCTAGTTTCCAATTACCATATCCAGCGCCAACCAAAGGATGCTTAGTTGCATAATCAATAGCGCCACTCCACAAATGGATACGACTTCCTTTTTCACTTTGAATAGTTATATCACCTGCTCTTTTGGTAACCGTACCATAACCTCCTTGATAACCCTGCAGTTCAACAGCATTGGCTAAAAGTAAATTGGCAACAAAAAATCCAACAACAATAGGGCCTAAAAAATAAGCGACTTGTAAGGCTGCTTTTGTTTTGTTTATAATACCAACAAAAAAGACAGTAGTTATTGAATAAATTAAAAATATGATGGCTAAGCCTACATAGGTAGATCTCGTATTCATTATAAATAACGCCACCACACCAAAAAACAAAACACCGATATTGACTACTTTAATGAATGATTTATGGTTGATGATTAACCACAAGACAAATGGAAATTTGATCAATAAACTTGCGGCCATAACATTCTTATTGCCATGATTACCGGATAAGCTAACAATATTGGCATCCAAGTCCATGGTTTCTATATTTTTGGAAAATCCTCTTAAAATATAAAAGGAATCCCAAAGCAATAAAAATGCAAAAGCAAAAGAAACAATATTGAAAATATATTTTATGTCTTTTTTATAAAAAAGAATGGAGACCTGAATAAATACCAAATAGGTTGAAATTAATCTTGCAAGCGTAACTAAAGTTTCAGTTGGGTTAATTGCATAAAAATAAGATCCAATGGCCCACAAAACCAAAAATGAAAATAGGAGGGTGAATTTATAAGTAAATATGGCTGTTATTGCTTCTTTATAGGTATTTCTATTGAAGAATATATATACTAAAACGGCCAAATCAAGGGTGCTTGTGTATAACCATTGTGCGCCCATAACATCAGCGCCACCAAAGTCAGACACAAAATGTACCATTAAATAGAGTACAGTGACAATAGACCCAATTAAACCTTTATTATCATTATTACTCATGCTAGCTTTTAAGAGCGTAAAGTTAATTAATCAATTAATATTTCCACCTTTTTTGAATTTAATTTATAACTCGGCATTGGGGCATTGTTTTTTTCCAATATTTCCTTAAGCTTTAA
>JAURIP010000162.1 GCA_030832695.1 Sediminibacterium sp.
AGATAGGGAAAGACATCAGCTATTTGTTGAGCCAGAAGGATGGAATACGGTTGAAATATATGTAAATGGATTTAGCACCAGCTTACCTGAAGAGGTACAATACGAAGCCCTTCGTATGGTTCCCGGCTTTGAAAAGGCTCGTATGTTCCGTCCAGGGTATGCGATTGAATATGATTATTTCCAACCAACACAGCTTACTTATACGCTTGAAACTAAAGCATTAGAAAATTTATACTTCGCAGGACAAATAAACGGGACAACGGGTTACGAGGAAGCAGCTTGTCAGGGTATCATGGCGGGTATGAATGCGCATTTGAAAATTAATAACCAACCACCTTTAATTCTGCAAAGAAGCGAAGCGTATATTGGAGTGTTGATTGATGACCTGATAAGCAAGGGTACTGAAGAACCCTATCGTATGTTTACTTCACGCGCAGAATTTAGAACACTCTTGCGTCAAGATAATGCCGATCTTCGCTTGACCGAAATGAGCTATAAACTAGGCCTTGCAAAAGAAGTGCGTATGCGACGTGTGGAAGATAAAACGAAGCAGGTTACAGAAATAAAAAATTTATTAGATACTGAATCCATTGCCCCTGAATTTATCAATGCATTTTTAACTGACATCGATTCTGCAAATATATCAGAAAAACAAAAAGCTTCGAAACTCTTGCTACGACCAAACATCAGCCTACAACAAATTTTATCCAATAATGAATTGTTGAATGAAAAAATGAATGGGTTTGATACAGAGTGTTTAGAACAAGCCGAAATACAAATTAAGTACGAGCGTTATATTGAAAAAGAAAAAGAAATTGTGGAACGCATGGCAACACTTGAAAATAAATTAATTCCTACTAATTTTGATTACGATAAAATCGCTGCTATATCCATAGAAGCGAGACAAAAGTTTAAGAAAATTAGGCCCATTACTTTGGGACAAGCAAGTCGCATCAGCGGAGTAAATCCGAGTGATGTGCAGATTTTAATGGTTTTTATGGGGCGCTAATCCATTTAAGATAAGCCACTCTCCATACATTACACTAAGCATTGATATAAGGATACCCCTCATCAAAAAAAATTCAATTTTTGAGTTTTCACAATAAGTTTTTAGTAGCTTTAAAACTCATCTTTTGAGAAAATTTTAAACAACTAAAACAGTCGCGTATGAAGCGGATTTTAACAGGGCTTGTATTTTTGTGTACGGCTATAATAGCTCAGGCACAAGAATCATTTCCCATAAACGGAGTAAGGGATATTCGTAGTGGTTTGTATGCATTTACAAATGCTACCATTATTCAAAACGAAAACACTAAAATAGAAAAGGGTGTTTTGATTATAAAAATGGGTAAAATTGTAGCGGTTGGTGCGAACCTAACTGTACCAGCAGAGGCCGTTGTAATTGATTGTGCTGGTAAATTTATTTACCCGTCATTTATCGATCCACTAAGTGATTATGGTGTAGCAACACCAAGAAGAACAATGGGTGGTTTTAATTTTGGAGCACCAGGACAATTTGTTTCCAACAAACCAGGACCGTATAACTGGAACCAAGCTGTTAAGCCTGAATTAAATGCAGTTGATGTATTTACTAAGGATGAAGCTACCGCTAGCGCTTACCGTGCAAATGGTTTTGGTACAGTGTTCACTCATTTAAAAGATGGATTGGCAAGAGGAACAGGAGCGGTGGTGAGCTTAGCTACTGAAAATAATAATCAAGCAGTTTTAAAATCAAAGGCGGCATCAGTTTATTCTTTTGATAAAGGAACATCAACCCAATCTTATCCAAGTAGTTTAATGGGAAGTATTGCTGTTTTGCGTCAAACTTACTTAGATGCAAAATGGTATCAAACAAAACCAGTTAGTGAAGGGGTTAATCTTTCATTAGAAGCGTGGAACAATAATCAAGCAATTCCTCAAATATTTGCAACCGATGATAAATGGAACGCAGTTCGCGCTGATCGTGTTGGCGATGAGTTTGGTGTACAATATATTATTAGGGGTGGTGATAACGGATATCAAAGAATTGATGAAATGGTTAAAACCAAGGCATCTTTTATTTTAGGTGTCGATTTTCCTGTGGCTATGGATGTGGAAGATCCAAATGATGCAAGGTTTGTATCATTAGCGGATATGAAGCATTGGGAATTAGCTCCGACAAATTTAGCAGCTTATTCAAAAGCAAACATTCCTTTTAGTATTACATCTGCTGATATGAAAGATGCGAAACAATTTTTAGCAAATGTTAAAAAAGCAATTCAAAATGGTTTAAGTGAGTCAAAGGCATTAGAGGCATTAACTAAAACTCCAGCAAATCAATTGGGCGTATATGATCAAGTGGGCTCCATTGAAACTGGCAAGTGGGCTAATTTTATTATTACTACCGAGCCGGTTTTTGCAACGAACTCGAAAATAATTGAAAACTGGGTTCAAGGAAATAAATATGGCGTAAATGAAAGCGAGTGGTCAAGCATCGCTGGAAAATATAAATTAACGATTAATAAAAACGGAACAACATCTGATTATAATGTAGAAGTTAAAAAAGATTTAACTGCAACTATTATTGGAACTGATACTATAACATCAAAAGTAACAGTTAGCGAATCTGTTATTAAATTAAACTTCCCTACTAAAAAAGGGCGAGGAGCTGATCAAGTAAGATTAAGTGGTATTATCTCGGGTAATTCTTGGTCCGGCGTTGGAACAGATGGTTCGGGAAGTAAAACAACCTGGTCTGCGTCTTATACAGGAGCAATTGCAGCTACTGATGCAAGAAGTGAATTCAGAAGACCAATGGATAGTGCAAGAAACAATAATTCAAAAATTACATTTCCGTTTGTAGGATATGGTAACGAAGTGTTACCAAAACAGGAAACGATATTGATTAAAAACGCTACCGTTTGGACCAATGAAAAGGAAGGCGTTTTACAAAATACCGATGTATTGCTTAAGGCGGGTAAAATTGCAAAGATTGGAAAAAATATCAGCGATGCAACTGCAACGGTGGTTGACGGAACAGGAAAACACTTAAGTGCTGGAATTATTGACGAGCACTCACATATCGCTGCAATGTCCATTAACGAAGGTGGTCAATCGGTTACATCAGAAGCGCGTATTGCAGATAATTTAAATCCGGAAGACATTAATATATATCGTCAATTAAGCGGCGGAGTAACCAGCTCTCATATTTTACATGGCTCTGCTAATACCATTGGTGGACAAACACAATTAATTAAACTACGTTGGGGTGCTAATGATGAGGATTTAAAATTCGCTGGCGCTGATCCGTTTATCAAATTCGCGTTAGGTGAAAACGTTAAGCGTACAACCAGTCAAAGTAATAATCGTTATCCTGATACAAGAATGGGCGTGGAAGAAGTATTAAACGATGCGTTTGATCGCGCACTTGATTATCAAAAAAACTTAAAAGCAAACCCTTCTGCTAGACGTGATTTAGAATTAGATGCGTTGGTTGAAATATTGAATAAAAAACGCTTCATTACCTGTCACAGTTATGTACAACCAGAAATTACCTATGCATTACGCATTGGTGATAAGTATGGTTTTAAATTCAATACTTTCACTCATATTTTAGAGGGTTACAAAGTAGCTGATAAAATGAAAGCACACGGATCAAGCGCGTCTACCTTCTCTGATTGGTTTATGTATAAAACCGAGGTACAGGATGCAATTGCTTATAATGCCGCTATAATGCAAAAAGTGGGTTTAAATGTGGTTATCAATTCAGATGATGCTGAAATGGCAAGAAGATTGAATCAAGAAGCAGCAAAGGCCGTTAAATATGGTGGCGTTAGTGAAGAAGAAGCATTTAAAATGGTAACATTAAATGCTGCGAAAGCATTACACGTTGCTGATAAAGTAGGAAGTATAAAAACTGGAAAAGATGCGGATGTAGTTTTGTGGACTGATAATCCATTAAGTATTTATGCAAAGGTTGAAAAAACAATTGTAGATGGTATTGTTTATTTTGATAGAACAAAAGATGCAGAGATGAGTAAAAAAATTACTGCAGAAAAAACAAGGTTAATACAAAAACTATTAGGAGAAAAAAGATCAGGTATGCCAATGGGCAGACCAATGCCTAGTTTCCAAACTATATTAACCTGTGGTGATCATGAACACGAAGACCACATGGCAACTATTTATGAAAATCAAAATAATTAATTTATGAAAAATAAATATTCAACCTTACTAATATTAACGCTTGCCGTTTTTGCAAATAATGCAAAAGCACAGGAAACGGTTTATCCAGCAGGACCACAAAAGGGGGTTTCTGCAATTACACATGCTACTGTGCACGTGGGTAATGGAACCATATTAACAGATGCAACCATACTGTTTGAAAAAGGAAAAATCACGGCAGTGGGAACTGGTGTTTCAATACCAAAGGGTGCTACTGAAATTGATGCAACTGGAAAACAGGTGTATCCTGGTTTAATTTTACCAAGTTCAAGTTTAGGCTTACGTGAAATTAGCTCAGGTGTTCGCGGTAGTAATGACTATCAAGAAATTGGTGAAAATAATGCAGACATAAGAAGTATTGTATCATACAACACTGATTCTAAAATAATCAATGTATTACGCAGTAAT
>JAURIP010000325.1 GCA_030832695.1 Sediminibacterium sp.
GCCTGTTCAATTAGATATTTGGAGAGGAAAAACCGGATTAACCAAGGAAAGTCATTTAGTTGAATATGATGCTGATCATTATTTAGTGAAGGAAGAAATGACCCACTATGGAGCGAAAAAGTTAATCCTAAAAAATAAAGCAACCGGAAAAATTACAGAGCAAACGATTAATTAAGTTTTGATACGTTACGCTTGAAATTAAGGCTACTAAGTTTCTGTTGACAAACCAATATTTCAAACACCCTTTGCGCAAGCGGAGGGTGTTTTTTTTAATTTGAATTTGCCTTTTTAATTTTAGGATCGATAAATTCCCAATCCAATACTTGTGGGTGCATGTGTTGCTGCTTAGCAATTAATTTCATTTGCGAAATGATTGCGGGATTTGCTAATGCAATATTGTTTTTTTCAAATGGATCCTTCGCGATATCATATAACTCCCAATTTCCTAATGGATTTTTTCGAACATTCATTTGAACGCCCTTCCAATTGCCTAATCGCAGGGCAATTTGCCCCCCATTTTCTGGATATTCAAAATACATGAATTCATGTTTTGTTTGTGGCACTTGCTTACTTAATAAAGTGGGCAATATAGAAACCCCATCCATATCCTTCAATGGCTTCCCTGTTAAATCGGCCAATGTGGGCATAATATCATACTGTACTGACAACAAATCGGAAGTTGTATTTTCCTTTATTTTGCCAGGCCATCTTGCAATGAAGGGAACACGAATCCCCCCTTCATATACTTCCATTTTAAGGCCTCTGAAGCCACTTACGCTATTAAAGAACTTTGTATCCACCCCAGCTGAAAAAGTGGCTCCATTATCGCTCGAAAACATAATTATGGTATTCTCATCTAAGCCCAAGGACTTAATCTTATTCATGATAATTCCCACTTGTTCATCCAAGAAACTGATCATGGCCGCATAAGTACTTAATGGATATTTATTAGGCGCATAACCCTTGTCACCATAATAAGGCTGCTCGTCAAATTGTCCAATATACTTTTGTACATATTCGGCTGGCGCTTGTAATGACAAATGCGGAATGGTATAAGGTAGGTAAAGAAAAAAAGCGTTGCTTTTATTTTTTTCAATAAAGCCTAAAGCCTTTTCAGTCATTTTCGCTGGTGCATAATCCTTGCCACGATATTTTTCAAAATCAGCATCCGTTGCAGTGGCAGGATTGATAGACGAATGCACATTGATAAATGGATTGTTTAATGTATCCCAATGATCATTCTCCCATAAATGAGTAGGATAATAATTATGCGCTTGCTTTTGATCTAAGTAACCATAATAATAATCAAACCCTTGCTTTAATGGAGTGCCTGTAGTTCCAGTAACACCCATACCCCACTTCCCAACAAGTGCAGTTGCATATCCTCTTTCTTTCAACATTTTAGCCATGGTATAAGCGCCTTCATGCAAAGGCATTTGTCCACCTTCTTCATTATCTGCAAATCCACCTAATTCATAATTACCTCTGATATAAGTATGTCCTGGATTTTTTCCCGTCATCAGCATACAACGCGACGGCGCACAAACTGGCGCACTACTATAATGTTGCGTAAAGCGCATCCCTTCTCGGGCCATTTGATCCAAGTAAGGCGTTTTTATTTTTTTTTGTCCGTAGGACCCTAATTCCCCATACCCCAAATCATCCGCATAAATATATATAATATTAGGCTTCCCTATTTTTTGCTGTCCTTGTAGGAAGGAAAAAATAAATACACAAAACGAAGTAAATACTATTTGTAAAAAATGTTTTTTCAAAGTATTGCTATTTAAATTTCATCCATTATTAAAATAAATTCAAGTAAAATGTTATAAATTATTTTTCTTCATCTGCTCCACTGCATAATTCGCTGCGCGCGCAGTTAAGGCCATAAAAGTGAGTGAAGGATTTTGGGTACCCGTGCTTACCATGCAAGCACCATCCGTAACAAAAACATTTTTACAATGGTGCATTTGATTCCATTCATTCAATAAGGAAGTTTCAGGATCCTTTCCCATGCGTACACCACCCATTTCATGTATGTCTAAACCAGGCGACTGTTTGGTATCCCAGGAATGAATATCCTTGCAACCTGCAGCATCTAATAGTTCACTACCTGTTTGTAAAAAGTCCTTTAATAATAATTCATCATTGGCATCATAGTCGATACTTGTTATTAATTGCGGAATACCCCATGCATCTTTTTTATCCGCGCTTAATCGAACATGATTGGTTTTTTTAGGCACTGTTTCCCCTTGCATCATCATGGATACATGCCATCCCCCTAATTCAGTTGCTTGTTCCTTAAATTCAGCACCAACGCCTTGTGCAGATGCAAGGCCACGAGCTGCACCAAAAAATACCATATAGCCTCTTTGAAAATCAGTTTCTTGTTTATGGACATTTCTAAAATTAGGCATCATGGGTTGTGTAGGACGACGACCATAATAA
>JAURIP010000366.1 GCA_030832695.1 Sediminibacterium sp.
ACTACTGGAGGATTAGGCAAAACTGATATTGGGAATAAGCAAGCGATTGGTGGAGTTTCTCGTGAGTTTTATCAAAATATCAAAACCTATTATCTGAAGCCTGAAAATTGGATTTGGGAAAAAAGGGATGCCTATAAGGGTGTTGGTTACGATACTTTTAACGAGGATGCGATGTGGGCTTTTGAACCATCCGTTGCTTTAAAAGTGTTTCTTGAAATGGTAAAAAATGAATCTAATATTCATATTGTATATAATCAACGATTAAATAGGAAAACAGGTGTAAAAAAGGAAAAGCAAGTTATAAAATCTATTCAGATGGAATCGGGACAAATTTACCAGGGTAAAATGTTTATGGATTGCACCTATGAAGGAGATTTGATGGCTGCATCAGGGGTTAGCTATACCGTGGGCAGAGAATCAAATAGTCAGTATGGAGAATCTTTAAACGGGGTTCAAGCCAATAATTTTAATTTAACACTTCTCAAGAAATTATCCAGGAACGGAATTCATCATAATTTTATCGAAGGCGTGAGTCCTTACTTGGTTAAGGGGAATCCTAAGAGTGGATTATTGCCATTTGTGAGTGCTGAAAAGCCAGGGGTTGATGGTCAGGCCGATAATAAAATTCAAGCTTATTGTTATCGTATGACCTTGACCAATCTTCCTGAAAATCGTATTCCTTTCAAAAAACCTGTTGGTTACAAAGAATTAGAATATGAATTATTGTTTCGAAATTATGAAGCCGCCAAAGGCGACATTCGTAATATGTATGATTATGGAGATCCTTTAGTGCCTTGGATAAATTCTCCAATGCCAAACCGAAAAACAGATATCAATAATCAAAAGGGCTTTTCAACAGATTTTATTGGACAAAATTACCGTTACCCTGAAGCGAGTTATGATGAGAGGTTAAAAATTGCGGCGTTGCATAAAAAGTACCAAGAAGGCCTAATGTGGACTTTGTCTTATCATCCTAGAATTCCTAAGCAAGTTCGTGATGTGGTTTCCGAATGGGGAACATGCAAAGACGAATTTGTTACAGATAGCGGTTGGACTGACCAATTATATATTCGGGAGGCTAGAAGAATGGTGAGTGATTATGTGATGACCCAAAAAAATTGTGAGGCAATGGCTGTAGCTGAAGATGCTATTGGCCTTGGAGCATATCAGATGGACTCTCATCCCATTCAGAGATACGTAGATGTAAATGGATTTGTCAAAAACGAGGGCAATGTAGAAGCGCATGTTAATGCACCTTTCCCAATTAGCTATAAATCAATCATTCCTAAAAAATCAGAAATAACTAATTTGTTTATACCCGTTTGCCTTTCATCCTCCCATATTGCTTATGGATCCATTCGGATGGAACCTGTGTTTATGGTTCTAGGTCAATCTGCAGCAATAGCTGCTAGTATTGCCATTGATAAAAATGTACAAGCACAGGAAGTTTCCTACTCAGAATTACGTGCAGCTTTAATCAAAAATCATCAAATATTGAAATAGGTTTTTTATCAAACGATGCTATTTACTTTTTTGTAAATCGTTCGCATAAAGTTGACATTTTATTAAATAAAACTTAACTTTAAACTACCATAAAACCGCATATATGCAACGTAGACAACTCTTAAAACAATCTGCTTTTGCAATTGCTGCATTTTCTTTTTCTCGAGAACTTTTTGCAAATGCATCAATTACTAATTTGGATATCAATTCATCTACTTTAATTAGATTAGGCTCAAATGAAAATCCGCATGGTCCATCTACATTAGCGAAACAAGCAATGATAGATGCAGTAGGAATTTCTAATCGCTACCAATGGGATATGAATACGGTATTAAAAACAGAAATTGCAAAAATGACTGGTCACACAAAAGACCATGTTGCCCTAGGGGCAGGCTCATCTGAGTTATTGGGTGTGGTTTCATTATGGGCTGCTTATAAAAAAGGAAATGTTGTTGCATCTGAACCAACATTTAAATTGTGGATGCCTGCAGCAAGACGCATGGGCTTGCCAACCAAATTAGTTCCATTGACTTCAACTAAACACAATGATCTCAATGGACTTATGAATGCAATGGATCAAGAAACAAAGATGGTTTATTTATGTAACCCAAATAATCCTACAGGTACAGTAAGTCCAACAAGTGATTTAGAAAACTTTATTAAAAAAGTAGCTAG
>JAURIP010000232.1 GCA_030832695.1 Sediminibacterium sp.
ATGTTGAGTTTGATGGCGTGATTGAAACTGAGGGTGTCTTGGAAATTATGCCAGACAATTTTGGCTTTCTACGATCTTCCGATTACAACTATTTATCTTCTCCTGATGATGTATATGTTTCTCCTTCTCAAATAAAATCATTTGGATTAAAAGTAGGAGATACGGTTCACGGAACGGTTCGTGTTCCACGCGAGGGTGAAAAATATTTTGCGTTGACTAAGGTGCATCAAGTCAATGGGAAAAATCCAGATGAAATTCGAGATCGTATTCCATTCGATTATTTAACGCCCATCTTCCCTTATCAAAAATTAAATTTATATACGGCTGCGAATAATTATAGCACGCGTATCATGGATTTATTTACACCTATAGGTAAAGGACAAAGAGGATTAATTGTTGCCCAACCAAAAGTGGGTAAAACCATGTTATTAAAGGAGGTGGCCAATGCAATTGCAGCGAATCATCCTGAATGTTATTTAATTATTTTATTAGTAGATGAAAGACCGGAAGAGGTAACCGATGTAGAGCGCTCTGTAAAGGGTGAGGTTATCGCGAGTACTTTTGATGAACCCGCAGATAAACACGTTAAGGTTTCCTCCATGGCTTTACAAAAAGCAAAACGATTAGTAGAGTGTGGTCATGATGTGGTGATATTGCTTGATTCTATTACACGTTTAGCGCGTGCACATAATACAGTGGCACCAAGTTCTGGTAAGGTATTATCAGGTGGTGTTGAAGCAACTGCTTTATTGCGTCCAAAACAATTTTTTGGTGCAGCGCGTAAAATTGAAAATGGTGGATCACTTACCATATTAGCAACTGCATTAATTGAAACTGGTTCTAAAATGGACGAGGTTATTTTTGAAGAATTCAAGGGAACAGGTAACATGGAACTAGTTTTAGATCGTCGCTTAGCGAACAAGCGTATATTCCCAGCGATTGATTTGGTGGGTTCTAGTACGCGTCGTGATGATTTATTATTAGATAAAGAAGTATTAGGAAGAATGAATATCCTAAGATTATTTATCAATGATATGAATAACGATGAGGCGATGAATGAATTATTAAAAAGAATGCGTGGCACCAAAGACAATGAAGAGTTTTTGGCAAGCATGAATAGATAATAAGAATTTACGCGCGGCTTCGCCGCGCCAACAAAAACCTCCCCGTTGATTCGGGGAGGTTTTTTTATGCTCGCTTGGTTTTAGTTTTTGAAAGCTTTATTGATTTTAGCTCTTCCGCCATTTCTTTTATTGCAAATTCTAATTTATTCAGTTTTTCTAAGGTGGGAAATTTGTTTCCTGTTCTATATTGACGCATCATAAGGCGACTTATTCCAGCCCTATCTGCAACGACCGAGGCGTTTAAGAAGCTTTTATCTTCAAACAAACCAGAAATATCGTATTGAATTTCAAAAGCAAAATTATCTTGTTTAAGCTGATGAAAATCCATTAATAATTTTGACATCTTTCTTTCAATCTGCTGCACTGTTTTTCCAGAGTCAATTAATAAATTATTATCAAAAAGCACCCTGCCCCAAAGGGGTCCTTTTCCTTCCGTATCAATAATTAAGATGATTTTTTTTTTCATATTATTTTTTTTATACCCGCCTGTTTAAAAATACTTTTTAATGTATTAATATTTATTTCGTTTTTACCATGAATGGGTACTGTTACCTTACCCATTCTTGTCATATGTATATATTGTCGATGGCTTCCCTTTTGATTTTTGATTATCCACCCCTCATTAATTAATAATCGGTGAATTTGCTTTGCGTTCATTCCTATTGACTTTATAAAGGTAACAAAATTGTTACCAATAAAAGTAGGCTGTTTTTGAAACGCTTTTCTAAGTATAAATACGGTTTACGCGCCTATTCGGTTTGCTTAATTATGCAATTAGTTGGATTAAGATATTTCTAAAATGGAAATATTTTTCTATAAATGAAATACTAACTAGTTTCAATGATTATATTTAGCTTTTAGATTGGTTGCATTAATACATTTTAACAAGCGTACCCTTTACATAAGATTTATTGGCACACATGCTAAATATGATAAAATAAATTGTTCAACAATATGATTGATAAAATAAGAAATAAAAACCAATACGAACAGGTGTGCCAGCTGATCGAGGCATTTATTAAAAAGGCAACCAACGGCGGGGGCTTCCATTCTTTAAATAAAAAAGAAACGGATGAGCTTCATCAGCTTACTTTATTGGCAGCTGATTATGAAAAAAATAACCGAAAAATTTGGCCGCTTCCAGTTACCATTAATGAAGTAGTTCAAAAAAAGATTGCTGAAATGAATATTACACAATATAAGCTGGCAGCGCTTTTAGAGATGTCTAGTTCAAAGATTTCAAAAATATTAAATGGTAAAAGAGAACCAGATATTCATTTTTTAAAAGCGGTTCACGAAAAACTAGGTATCGATGGAAATGTGATTTTAGAACTTATTTAACCTAATCTTTAAAGTAATTACTACGTTCAATTTCTTCGCGTACTTTTTCTGGAACCAGATAGCGAATTGTTATTCCATCTTTACGATTGTTACGAATTAGTGTTGCAGATAATTGCAATAACGGTGCATCTAATATTTCAACGCGCGCGCCATAATCATTGGTGATATCAAAACCATCCCGACGATAAACAATAAATTGATAATTTTTTACGAGTGTTTCAAAGTTTTTCCACTTGGGTAAATTTTGAAAACTATCTGCACCCATAATTACCGAAAATTCATGTTGCGGATATTTTTCTTGTAAATAAGTAAGGGTATCAATGGTATAGGAAGGCTTAGGTAAAGAAAACTCAATATCAGATACCTTTAATTGGGTATCATCTTCAATGGCTAGCTTGGTCAAATGCAAACGATCATATTCATTTAACAAGCTTCCCTGAGGCTTAAGGGGGTTTTGTGGGGAAACAACTAACCACACCTGATTCATGTCGGAATGATTGGCAACATAACTTGCCACCATTAAATGGCCGTTATGAACGGGATTGAATGAGCCAAAAAATAAACCGATCTTCATGTGTTTAATTAATTGATTATCAATTCTTTACATTGATTTTGGGGCTATAAAAATACTATCTGCCTCGTTTATTCTTAGGCTTAATTGGTATCCAGCTACCGATATTGATATAGGATCACCCAGGGGTGCAATTTGTTCAACGATAATTAATTCTCCGGGTATACAGCCCATTTCCATTAGCTTCAAAAATATATCATCATTTTCGAAGGAATGAATAACGCCCGACTCCCCTATTTTTAATTCAGATAGCTTCCTCATAATATTAATACAAAGATACTTGCTGTTTTACATAAATAGTTACGAAATTTGGAGCATTGAATAACAATATATTATGCGCATACCCATTTCATTTAATACGGCTGATAAAAA
>JAURIP010000247.1 GCA_030832695.1 Sediminibacterium sp.
ACTACGGAAACTATTTACGTTTTCAAAGTTTCCAAGGTTATTTTTTTATATTTTATGTCAAATGGCAAAATTGTTTGAAATTTGAGCATAAACCCATTCAAAAATGCCCAGTTTAAGGCAACAAGTCATTAGACAGAAAATTTTAGCGTCTGTCGCGCAACTCTTTTTTCAAGGGGTGGTGGTTTTGGCACCAATTGGCGTCACCATTTGGGTTGTCGTGAGCTTATTTAATTGGGTCGATAATTTTTTACCCAACCTCCTAAATTTTATTTTCCCTTTACAATTTGCCGAAGTCAATGGCCAAATTCCTAAAGTCACTGGATTGGGTTTTGTGGTTGCAATTACTTTAGTGTTGGTTGTAGGATGGTTGTCGTCTTTATTCTTTGTTGAAAGATTAATGTCCATCTTTGATAAAATTTTAGAAAAAACACCAGGCGTAAAAATTATATATTCTTCGGTGAAAGATTTTTTAGAAGCATTCGCAGGCAATAAGAAAAAATTTGATCAACCCGTTTTGGTTAACGTAGATTCAACAGATGTTTGGAGAATTGGTTTTATCACGCAACAAAATACGGAAAATTTTGGATTGAAAGATTTTGTTACGGTGTATGTTCCGCATTCTTATGCAATTTCAGGAATCACTTATATTGTATCTGCAGATCGAATTAAAAAAATGCCAAAAGGGGTGAATGCTTCAGAAGCAATGAAATATGTAGTATCAGGAGGTGTAACAACAGTAGATGATGCGGAAAACGAATCAACCATGCATATTGGAAATACAAACATCGAAGCCTAATTTGATAAGCCTTCCAATTTATTAATAAAGATTTTTAAAAATAATTTATTTCAAATAATGCAACTGCACAATTTTAATTCAGGCCCCTCTATTTTACCACCCGAAGTTTTGGAACAAGCGGCTGCAGCAATTCATAATTTTAATAACACCGGATTATCTATTTTAGAAATAGGACATCGTACTTCGCATTTTGTTGAAGTAGTAACTGAAGCGCAACAAATCATTAAACGACTAATGGGTTTAGATGAGGCTTACGAAGTACTTTTTTTACAAGGAGGCGCCACGATGCAGTTCATGCAAGTACCTATGAATTTATTAGATGAAAACGGATTGGCTGCAATATGTGACAACGGTGTTTGGGGAAATAAAACAGTGAAAGAGGCAAGCAACTTTGGCCCAGTAAAAGTGGTATCAGATACTTCTGATAAGAAGCATACTTATTTAAATAAGCAATTGGATATTCCATCTAACACAACTTATTTACACATTACCACTAACAATACAGTGGAGGGAACCCAATGGCATCAATACCCGCAGACCAATACCTTATTAGTTGGCGACATGAGTTCAGATATTTTTTGCAGACCCATTTCCTTTAATCAGTTTGACTTAATTTATGCTGGCGCACAAAAAAATATGGGCGCAGCAGGAGTCACTATCGTGGTAGTTAAAAAAGAAATTTTAGGAAAAGTAAATCGAAAAATTCCAGCAATTCTAGACTATAAAAAACATATTGAAGCGGGATCTTTATTAAATACACCACCCGTATTTTCAATATATGTAAGCTTGTTAACGCTGCGTTGGATTGAAGCACAAGGCGGATTGGTTGAAATGGGAAAACGAAACAATGAAAAGGCCAAACTATTGTATGATACCATTGAAAGTTTACCAGCGTTTCATTGCCCAATTGCAAAAGAAGATCGAAGCATCATGAATGCGGTTTTCTTTTTAACAGATCCAACAAGAGAAGCGGCATTTTTAGACCTGTGTAAAAAGGAGGGAATGATTGGTGTTAAAGGATACAGAACCGTTGGTGGCATTCGAGTGAGTATGTATAATGCATTACCATTATCAAGTGTGCAAACTTTTTGCGACCTGATGAAATCCTTTGGTTAAAAAATTTAAATCTCAAAAAAAAGAACGAACTTCGCGCCCATGGCAAAAATTAGTCCCTTTGAGGCAGTGCGTCCACAGCCCCAATTAGCAAAGCAGGTTGCAAGCAAACCATACGATGTTTTAAATAGTGCGGAAGCAAAAATTGAAGCAGTAGGCAATGCCTATTCTTTTTTACATATCACTAAAAGTGAAATTGGATTACCAGATACTATTGATATTCATAGTTCGGATGTGTATGAATTAGCGCTAAATAATTTAACTGCATTTATACAACGTGATGTTTTATTTAAAGAGTCAAAACCATGTTATTATATATATCAACTTATCATGGATGGTCGTGCACAAACAGGTTTGGTTTGTGTAAGTAGCATTGATGACTATAATAATGATATTATAAAGAAGCATGAGTTTACGCGTCCTGAAAAAGAATTAGATCGCATCAATCATATTAAAACAACAGGTGCACAAACAGGAAATGTTTTTTTAGCGTATCGTAATCAAGCAAGTATTGATACCTTGATTGATAAGTGGAAAACCAACAAAACACCTGTATACGATTTTACTGCAGATGATGGCATACAACATACCGTGTGGGCAGTGAGTGACGAAACAGTTATTGATCAAATCACTAATATTTTTGAAACCGAAGTGCCTTGCACATATATCGCTGATGGGCATCACAGAGCAGCTTCAGCAGCAAAAGTATTAGTTGCATTGAGCGAAGAAAATAAAACCAAAGCGGGCGATGACGAAAAAAAGATCTCCCCTTATTTCTTAACTACTTTATTTCCAGCTAATCAATTACAAATCATGGATTACAACCGTGTGGTAAAGGATTTAAATGGACATACAGCCGATGCTTTTATCGCAGCATTAGCTAATCAGTTTGAAGTAGCCATTTCCGATACTGCATATAAACCAACTTCATTGCATCATTTTGGGATGTATGTAAATAAAACTTGGTATAGTTTAATTGCAAAACCGGGAACGTATAATGACGCTGATCCGATTGGCGTGTTAGATGTCACTATTTTACAAAATAATATTTTAGCGACCTTATTAAATATACATGACCAACGCACCGATAAACGTATTGATTTTGTAGGCGGCATTCGTGGATTAGGAGAATTAGAAAAACGCGTTGATAGTGGTGATATGGCGATGGCATTTAGTTTATATCCTGTCACCATTGATCAATTGTTTAATATTGCAGATGCAGGTGAAGTAATGCCACCAAAAAGTACTTGGTTTGAACCAAAATTGCGCGATGGTTTATTGACCCACTTGATTCAGGCTTAAAACAGAGAAATTGTAGAAATCGAAACCCT
>JAURIP010000324.1 GCA_030832695.1 Sediminibacterium sp.
ATGGCAACTGAAAAAATTCCTAGAAAGTCGAAGCGGGATTGATGAAATTTTTCAGGACTGCCGTTTTTCGCTTTGCTCAAAACGTCTTCCTGAACTTCTACGAGGGGCGTACCCAAAGCCTCAACAATCCCGCGATGCGTGATTGCAGGGCGTTTTTATTTATTTGCTTTTTCGAGCGAGCTCGAATCGCCATAAATTAAAAACGCCCCGACACTTGCGTGTCGAGGCGTTTGTGCCCAGAACAGGAATCGAACCTGCACATCCTTGCGAACGCTAGATTTTGAGTCTAGTGCGTCTACCAATTCCGCCATCTGGGCAGGGGTGCAATATTACATCATTAACGAAAATCTGCCAAAATACGATCTAGGTATTTTTTCTTATAGTAATACTCCTTTACTTGCAACATTGCTTCTTTGGTAATATCAATCGAATTACCCTCCAAAATTGCTTTAACAGGTGTGTATATTGCATTTTGTATGGTTTTTACTTGTTCAGTTACATTTGATTTATCAGTATCGGAATCTGCGTCCATCCATGCTTCATTTAGATCCATCATTTCCATTAAAAAGTCAGGACTTAAAGCATATTTTTCATCTGTCTCCATATATCCCAACACTTCTAATACATAGGGAAGTATTAACTCCTTATTGTTGAGTAAGGTAAAGGCTTTGTTGGCAATGGCCGATTTTTCTAAAGCAATGTCCTGATCTTCGGTACTCGATTGGGTGAATTTATCTGGATGCGAGGTTCTTTGCAGTTCCATATAGGCCTGCCTTAACTTGGCAGCATCTACCTGAAAACCAATGGGCAATCCAAATAATTCAAAATAGTTCATCTTTTATATATTGTGTACTTTGTAAAAATAGGATAATGAAAGGTATTGGACTTATTATTCAAGGAAATTCTGAATGATTACAAATGCAGGTAATAGTCCTTGAGTAAAGCATTGAATTCAGGGCTGTAATTGTTATCGGTATCCTTGATAAAGATCTTTGTTCTTTTTACTTGCGGAATATTAATTGGTTTTTCTGCATCCATTTGGCCCACTCGCAGCTTTGTGAATTTTTGCATTGCTCGAATGGGTAAAGTTTTCGCGGTATTGTGCACTAAAACTTCCTCCTCCAATTGTAAGCCATTGGTGTCACATAGCTTTTGCATGGTGTAGGCGCGAAGGGTGGGAATCAAAACAAAAAAACTTCCGCCATCGGTTAATAATTTGGCTACGTTTTCAATTAATATATTCCAAGGGAGTGCCGTACTATGCGCTGCTGTATTTTTATTTTCATCCGGTGATTTTAAATCGCCTTCGTAAAATGGGGGATTAGTAATGATGACATTATAGCGCGTAATTGTATTGTTGCCAAAATTTTGAATCGTATCATGCACTAAATTTAATTGCTCATGCCATGGACTTAATGTAAAATTACTTGCAGCTTCTGTTGCGGCTTCCTGTTCAATTTCAACGGCAGTAAATGTTGCATTGGGATTTGCTTGTGCAAGTAGTAAACTTAATAATCCTGTTCCAGTACCAATATCTAATATACTTTTCGCGTTTAATAGTTCTTGATCATGCGCAGCCCATGCACCAAATAAACATGCATCAGTACATACTTTCATTGAAGTATGCTCCTGATGCACGATAAATTTTTTAAACTGAAAAAAAGTGTTTGCCACTATTCAGCGGTTAAGCTTGCGCCTAAATATTCTTTGTTCAATCTGGCAATATTTGCAATGGATATTTCTTTAGGACAAGTTGCTTCACAAGCACCAGTATTGGTACAAGCACCGAAACCTTCTTTGTCCATTTGTGCCACCATACTCAATACCCTAGTTTTTCTTTCTGGTTCTCCTTGTGGTAATAAGGAAAGATGAGAAACCTTTGCACTTAAAAATAACATCGCCGAACTGTTTTTACATGCGGCAACACAGGCGCCACATCCAATACACATTGCCGCCGCAAATGCATCATCTGCATTTTGTTTTTGAATAGGAAGACTATTCCCATCCACTGCGTTTCCTGTATTTACACTAATATATCCACCTGCTTGAATGATTCTATCAAATGCAGAACGATCTACTGTTAAGTCCTTTACAATAGGGAAGGCGTTTGCTCTCCATGGTTCAATCACAATTGTTTCTCCATCTTTAAACGCACGCATGTGCAATTGACAGGTGGTGTTTGCTTGCCAAGGACCATGCGGCTTACCATTAATATATAAGGAACACATTCCACAAATTCCTTCACGACAATCATGATCAAAAGCAATGGGTTCGCCTCCTTGTGTAATTAATTTTTCATTTAAAATATCTAGCATTTCTAAAAAAGACATTTCATCTGAAATTCCCGCAACATCGTAAGTGACAAAAGCACCTTGTGCTGTTGCGTTTTTTTGACGCCAAACTTTAACTTTTAAATTCATTGTAGTATGTGACATATCGTATAAATTATGCTG
>JAURIP010000240.1 GCA_030832695.1 Sediminibacterium sp.
GCGTTCTTACAAAAGCTGCATTTTTAATTACTTCTTTATTTGCAATACTGGCACCTTTCCAAATACGATTTCCTTTGACATCCAGTCCCAAAAAATTTTGATCTGGAAACATGCGTGCTAGTCCTACTGCGTATTCGCCACGACCACAAGCCAGCTCCAATGTAAGCGCCTTCATTGGTGTTTGTGCTGGAGTATCGCTTTTAACAACCGCTAGATCATCCAATGAAATTGGGTAGGGGCCTGTGGCTAGGTTTTCAAAAAACGAATTCCATTTGCCTGGCATGCCTTGGGGGTATTCCAATACATTCTCGTATTCCTTGATCGCTGCAAACTTGATTAATTTTTTCTGCCCCATGCCACAAATATACCTCCTAGAAAGGATTCTAAAGGATTTATCCCAGCATTTATTTTTTATTATCTACCTATTTACACGTACATTTATATATAAAATTACACGTGTAATGAAAACAAAATTAACCTTAGTCATGGAAGATGCCGTGATTTACAATGCAAAAAAATACGCCAAAAAAGCGGATACAAGTTTATCGTCCATGGTGGAGAATTATTTAAAGGCGGTGGCAAATGAAAAATTTAAGAATAATAAAAATACTAGCCCCAAAAAGTTAAATAGTGTAATTGAAAAATATAGAGGTATAATAAGTTTGCCTGCAGACTATGATTATAAAAAGGAGATTGCTAACTATTTATTAGAAAAATATAATAAACTGAAATGAAACATATATTTTTAGATATCAATATCATCATTGATATTTTTGCTGCCAGGTCCCCATTTGATATTAGCGCCATTGAATTATATAGATTAGCGAAAGAAAATAAAATTAAAATTTATATTTCAGCTACATCTTACACCACTATTTATTATATACTTCGTATAAATAAAATAGCCCATAATAAATGTTTGGTAATCATTCAAGATTTATTAAAATGCACTGCTATCATTGCAACTGATCAACCTGTCATCAATAAAGCGGTAAATTCCGGGTTCGATGATTTTGAAGATGGCGTACAATATATTTCAGCTAAATCAATACCTAAGATAAGTCTTATCGTTTCAAGGGATAAGAAAGGGTTTAAAAAAAGCACTATTCCTGTAATGGATGCGGTTCAAGCTATAGCTTTCATTTAATGTAGCATTAGTAAGAAATTTCTGATTCGATTACATGATTAATGCGCTAATTTTTATAATTTCATAGATAAGTACTTTAAATATATTTTATGAAATACCTAATTGGCTTTTTGCTTTGTTTGATATTATCAAACTACAGTTTTGTTTACGCGCAGCAGGATGCAAAGTATAGTGAATATCAAAAGGAGTTCACCACTTATCCATTTTCGGATCCTGACCCTATTGCTAATTTTTCTAAAATTTATCCATACTTCCGTTTTGATGGTTTTACTGAAACTGGGGTTCAAAAAAAATGGAAAGTAGTAGAGATTGAAAATGATTTTATCAAAATTTTGATCTTACCAGAAGTAGGAGGTAAAATTTGGGCGGCGATAGATAAAAAAACCAACGAGCCTTTTTTATATTATAATCATACCGTTAAATTTAGAGATGTTGCTATGCGCGGTCCTTGGACCAGTGGTGGTATTGAAGCCAACTACGGTATCATTGGCCACACCCCTAATTGCGCTACGCCGGTGGATTATATTATCACTAAAAAAGAGGATGGGAGTGTTAGTTGCACCATTGGCGTACTTGATTTATTGACGCTTACCAATTGGCGCATGGAAATAAACCTTCCTAAGGACAAAGCTTTTTTTACGACACAATCATTTTGGTATAATAGTACACCTACCGAACAGCCCTACTATCATTGGATGAATGTAGGTTTAAAAGTGAGTGGTAATTTGGAATACATTTATCCAGGCAATAAATACATTGGCCATGAAGGAGAATACAATGATTGGCCAATTAACAAAGACAACGGTAAAAATATTTCCTTTTATAACAACAATAATTTTGGCACATATAAATCATACCATGTGTTTGGTAGGTACACTAATTTTTTTGGTACCTATTGGCATGACGATGATTATGGTATGGTGCGTTATGGCAATCATGATGACAAGGCAGGTAAAAAAATATGGATTTGGGGCTTATCACGTCAAGGAATGATTTGGGAAAAATATTTAACCGATACGGACCAACAATACACCGAAGTACAATCGGGTAAACTCTTTAATCAAAATGCAGAGAAAAGTACGTTCACGCCGTTTAAGCATGTAAACTTTGCACCTTACAGTACCGATACCTGGAAAGAATATTGGTATGCAGTAAATAAAACCAAAGGGATGGTGGAGGCTTCAGTTTATGGAGCATTGAATATGGTTCAAAACAATGGCTGGCTTAAAATTTTATTTTGTCCAGTACAACAAATTAATGATGCAATTGAAATTAAAGTAGGCGATAAAATTATTTATTCAAAACAAGTTTCATTAGCACCTACTATTAATTTTGTTGATTCTATTAAATACAATCCAGCACAAGGCGACTATGCAGTGAGCATTGGTGGCGTTAAATTGAATTATAGCAGTGCCCCTAGTTCCAATGTGTTGAGTCGTCCAGTGGAAAGCCCATCCAATTTTGATTGGAACAACGCGAACGGCTTTTATATTAAGGGCAAAGAATTCATGGATCAAAAATTATATGACCAAGCAGAGGCTGCGCTTGCCACCTCACTTAAAATGGATAGTAATTATTTGCCTGCCCTGGTTAAAATGTCGTCCTTACAATATCGCAATCATAATTATAATACTGCCTTAGCTTTAGTTAAAAAGGCTTTAAGCATTGATACCCATAATGGCAGCGCTAACTATTACTATGGTATCATCAATGCAGCATTAGGGAATACGGTTGATGCGAAAGATGGCTTTGATTTAGCTACACTATCGGCCGAATACAAAACAGGGGCATACACGGAGTTGGCTAAATTATATTTAGCAGAAAAAAATTACCCCAATGTAATTGACTATACGAATAAAGCAATTACCTATAACGCCATTAATATTGCCGCACTTCAATTACAAGCCATTGCTTTTCGATATACCAATGATCAAATCAATTATGATAAAACCATCAAAATAATTAAAGGCTATGATCCTTTGAATCACTTTGTGAATTTTGATGCTTATTATAAGTTAAGGCATAGTGCAGCTTATGATGAACAAAAAATAAATCAGGCGCTGCGTTCATTTAACAACTTGATTCAAAATGAACAGCCGTTTGAAACTTATTTACAAATCGCCAACGATTATTATAATGTGGGCTTGTTAAATGAAGC
>JAURIP010000278.1 GCA_030832695.1 Sediminibacterium sp.
AAAAGCATTCACGGTAACAAATGCTGGTGCTATTTTTTTAAAATGCGCTAATATCATACTGGTAATTTTTTCAGAAGATTGGTTGGGTACTAACCTGCATGAAATTTTAGCAAATGCCTTTGATGGTAAAACTGTTTTTGCACCTTCTCCGGTATAGCCACCCCATATGCCATTTACCTCAAGTGTAGGTCTGATGCCAGTTCTTTCATTGGTGCTGTATCCTTTTTCACCCCAAACTTGTTGAATGCCTAAATCCGTTTTGAATTCAGTTTCGTCAAAGGGCGCTTCGGCCATTTTTTTTCTTTCTGCATCTGTGGAGGAGATTACATCATCATAAAAACCTGGAATGGTGATATGGTTGTTTTCATCATGACAGGAAGCAATCATTTTTGATAAAATAGTGATGGGGTTGGCAACTGCACCACCGTATACACCACTATGCAAATCACGATTAGGTCCAGTGACTTCCACTTCAATATAGCTTAATCCACGCACCCCAATATCAATGGACGGGGTGTCCATACTAATCATTGCAGTATCACTTATTAAAATAACATCCGCTTTTAATAAGTCTGTATGTGTTTTTACAAATTCGGCTAAATGTGGGCTACCAATTTCTTCTTCTCCTTCAATGATGAATTTGATATTCGTACACAGCGATTTTGTTTGTGTCATTATTTCTAATGCCTTTACGTGCATATAAAATTGCCCTTTATCGTCACAAGCACCACGCGCATATATCTTACCGTCTTTAATCGTAGGATCAAAAGGACTGCTATGCCATAGTTCCAATGGATCAGCTGGCTGAACATCATAATGACCGTAAACAAGCACAGTAGGGAAGCTAGGGTCGGTTATAATTTCACCATAGACGATGGGATGTCCTGCAGTTTCATAAATTTTAGTAACAGGGGCGCCTGCTTGTTTTAATGCTTGTTCCACTGCTTGTGCGCAGGTGATCATATCACTATTGTGTTCCGACTTTGCACTGATGCTTGGTATGCGTAATAATGCCAAAAGTTCTTCTAAGAATCTTTCTTTATTTTGGTCTTGGTATTGTTTCCAGGGATTCATTTTTAATTTATTTTAATTAACTATTTCATTTATTTTTTAAATAACATCTTTTTGATGCTGCGTTGCTTGATAAATAGCATGATCAATCAAACTTGTTTCATGCATTATACTAATTGGTGTTTCAGATCTGATAATATATTTTCCCTATTCCAAATTAGTTTTTGTTTAAAAGGGCTATTTCTTTTTTCGCAATTTTCAATGGTACAAATAGCACAACTAAATGGCATACATCCATCTGTATGCACAAAAAATTCAACACTGTCCCCAAATTTATTTTTAATCAATTTAGTAAATTCATCCACCGCAGCGTGTGCTTCATTTACATTAAAATACCAAGGCACTGTTAAATGGCAATCAATGTGCATTAAAGCGCCATACTTAATTACCCTTAAATTATGTAAATCAATCCAGTTGGTATGACGAGATAAATTTAATTCTTGTATAACTGCATCCAATAATGCCATATCTGCTTCATCCATAATTCCCGCAAGGGATTCTCTAATAATTTTATAGCCATTGTAGATGATCCACAACCCCATTGCAAAAGCAATGCCTGTATCAATGCCATTATACCCTGTATACAACACTAGTCCAATACCAAGTACTATTGCGTAGGTGGTATAACTATCTATCAATAAATGTTGCCCACTAGAAGTAAGTGCCAATGAATTATTTTTTTTCCCAACCGCTTTTGCAATTAATCCAGCGGCCATATTTAATACTGCGGTAGCTAGCAATAACCAAATGCCATTGTCTAGGTTGTGTAAACTACTTGGTTCAAAAAAAGTAACGATGGATTCATACAAAATAATTCCACCTGCAGTGATAATTAAACTGCCCTCAAAAGCGGCCGATACAAATTCAGCTTTACCATGCCCATAGGGATGGTCTTTGTCTTTGGGTTTCGAGGCAACGTATAAACTATATAATCCAATGATCCCTGCCATTACATTTACGATACTTTCCAATGCATCCGATAATACGGACAAGGAATGGGTCATAAAATAGGCAACAAATTTAAGTACGAATAATATGATACTTAAACTAGTAACAAAAAACTGGATCTTTAAATTTTGTTTTGATTTTTGCACTTATGGAAAATTGATAAACCTTTAATGATACAAATGTATGGTGGGACTTAGTATTTAATTAATGCGATGCTTCGTCAAATCTTTTTTGTACAAATTCCCAGTTCACCAAATTCCACCAATTATTAATATAGTCAGGACGTTTGTTTTGATATTTTAAATAATAAGCATGTTCCCAAACATCCAATCCTACTAATGGGAAACCTTTTACTTCCGCAATATCCATTAAAGGATTATCTTGATTAGGCGTTGAACTTATTGCTAATCCCCCTTCTTTTTTAAATATTAACCAAGCCCAACCACTTCCAAACCTTGATTTTGCTGCATCGCCAAAAGCAGTTTTGAATGCATCAAATGAGCCAAAAGTTTTTGTAATTGCGTCGGCTAAAGTTCCGGAAGGAGCAGTCGCTGGCGCTGGCTTCATTAATTGCCAAAATAATTCATGGTTATAATGACCGCCTGCATTATTGCGCATCTTAGGGCTATAGCGTGAAATATTTTTAATTAAATCAGTGAATGCTAATTGCGTAATGTCCACTTTTTCAGCCACACAAGCGTCTTTCAAATTAGTCGCGTAAGTTGCGGCATGTTTTGTGTAATGAATTTCCATGGTCATTGCATCAATAAAAGGTTCTAATGCATTATATGCATAAGGTAAGGGGTGTTGCTGATAGGCCGTGATATCAAAACTATTTGTTGCTATGGTTGAAAAAATTGGCATAGCCGCAATAGCCATACCCGCTTTAC
>JAURIP010000242.1 GCA_030832695.1 Sediminibacterium sp.
GATAAATAGGCTTCCTTATTGGTCATGTACTCCGCAATCCCTATTTGTTTGGGTGTATCACATCCAAAAGCATTAAACTGATGCACTTTTCGATACTCCTTCATTATATTTTCAGGTGCAATACAATACCCTAATTTCCAACCGGTACAATGGTAGGTTTTACCAAAGGAAAAACAAACAAAAGTACGTGCAAACAAATCAGGATATTTCATCACTGTTTCATGTTGCTTGTTATCATAAATCAAATGCTCATAAACTTCATCGCTGATTAAATACAAATTATTTGAAAGCACTATTTCTTGTAATATTAAAATATCATCTTTGGTAAATACACGCCCGGTAGGATTATGCGGGGTGTTCACTAGTATCGCTTTTGTTTTTGGCGTAATCGCTGCTTTCACTTTATCCCAAGGAATACTATAATCTGGAAATTCTAATTCTATAGGCACCACAATACCACCATTAAAAACAATATTAGGAATATAACTATCATAGGCGGGTTCAAAAATGATCACCTCATCGCCTGGTTGTATAATGGTTGAAAAAGCACAAAAGATAGAATAGGTGCCGCCGGGCACAATGGTAATATTCGTTTCGGGATTAATATTTACATCATATAAATATTTAATTTTCTCCGCCAATCTTTCCCGTAATAATGGAACACCATTGGTGTGTGCATATTGATTACCGCCCGATTGCATGGCTTTATTAACGCATTCAATCAACTCAGCACTCATTGGGAAATCAGGGAAACCCTGCCCTAAATTAATTGCATTATGCTTTGCTGCCAATTGACTCATTACCGTAAAAATACTAGTGCCGATATTGGGAAGCTTTGATTGCATATAAATAGAAAATTAAAAATTCAATTGATTAGATAATCGCTTTAATTCGATCTCAGCAATTTTTGCGTTAAAACGTAAACTCACTAATCTAAATCCAGCAGTTTCAAAACTTTGTTGGGCTTGCTTTACATCCACCATGGTGGCTTGGCCTAACTTATATTTTTGCATCACTAAATCCAATAAGGATTGTGACATTTCAAAATTTTGAATTTCAATTGGCGTTTGCTTTAAACTATTTTTATAACTCTGATAGGTTTTAAATAATTCAGTAGTCAAATCCTGCTCCGTATTTTGCAATTGAATTTTAGCAGACTTAGTGTTGATTTCTGCATTTTTAATCGCACGCTTATTAGCACCACCACTATAAATAGGGACGCTTAAATTCAGACCCAAAAATGGACCATAGCTTTCATTCAATAATATAAATCCGGCAGCAGACTTGTTGCTGTTGTAATTGAATCCAGTACTCGCTCTTAACGTAGGATAAGTTAATGTTTTGGTTTCCTTTTCTAAAAACTGATTAACATTAACCAATTGTTGTGCTGATTGTAATAAAGGATGCTCCTTTATTTTTGCTTCCACTGCAGACAATACCAATTGATCATCTACTTTAATGCTATCATTAATAATAACGCTATTGGTATTAGGCATTACAATCGTATTTAACAAATCAGCTTTCACTTGGTCAATAATTAATAATTGATTTTGTTCTGCTTGTATTAAAGCATTTAAATCTAAGTTAGATTGTAAAAAATCAGCTTGATTCGCGACGCCAATTTTTTGACGCGTTTCAACAATATCTAATCTTTGCTTTGAAGTCTCAATAGATTTTTGAATTGTTTTTAAAAATGCTTGTTGACGAACAACGTTATAATATTGTTGCATCACTGTTGAAATGGTATTCAACAATTGTGATTCAAGTAAGGATTTGTTTTGACGCTCCAAACTTTCTAATCGATTTTTAGTAGCCTGTACTCTATAGCCATTGAATAATACCATCGTGGCATTCACGGCACTATTTAAAGTGCTACCATCAACACTATTTCTTGAAGTATTACGATTCGCATCTGGGAAGGTTTGATTGATCGTCGTTAATGTATTGTTATTGGTGCTCGTATTGGTAATAGTAGGTAAGCCCCCAGCAACCCCAATATTATTATTGTTTTTAGCAATCGCTAAATTATTTTCCACCAATTGAATATCATAACTGTTTTTTAAAGCAGTTTGAATGGCTTCATTTAAGCTTAAAGTTTTTTGTGCAACCGCATTATGACTTAATGCTGTTAAAAAAAATAGGCCAATAACTATAATTCTCAATCCTGATTTTTGCATATAATAAAATTAACTACACCCTGCTTCGTCTCAAAATATATTACACAAGTGGCGAGAAGCCTACTATCCTACTAAGGTTCCCACTTCAGCCCCTTGCACGACTCTTAATAAATTACCTGGTTGGTTCATATCAAAAACGATAATTGGTAACTTGTTTTCCATACATAAGGTGAACGCGGTCATGTCCATCACCTTTAAATTTTTTGATATACAATCTTGGAAGCTGATTTTATCAAATTTAACTGCGTTTGGATTTTTTTCTGGATCACTATCATATACCCCATCCACGCGCGTTCCTTTCAAAATAACATCTGCTTTCATTTCTATAGCGCGAAGCGAACCGGCCGTATCCGTAGTGAAATAAGGATTACCCGTTCCTGCACCAAATATAACTACACGTCCCTTTTCCAAATGGCGCAATGCTTTGCGACGAATGTAAGGCTCGGCTACTTGTTCCATATTGATCGCAGATTGCAATCGCGTATACACGCCTATTTTTTCAAGCATGGCTTGTATTGCCATTGCATTAATCATGGTTGCCAACATACCCATATAATCACCATGTGCCCGCTCAATACCGCTATCCGCCTCATTCATACCGCGATAAATATTTCCACCGCCAATCACGATAGCTACTTGTACACCTAAGTCGGTTACTTGTTTGATTTCATTAGCATATTGCTCAATGATCTTAGGATCAAATGGATCTCCATTTCTTTGTTCTCCTAATAATGCTTCCCCTGATAATTTTAATAATACGCGCTTGTATTTTGGCAGCATAGTAGTTAATATTTTGTACTTGCAAGATAAGAATTTTAGAGCAACAAAAAAGGGTCCCGAGCAATCGGGACCCTTTTTAAACTATTATTCTAGTAAGTTATTACTATCCCAATGCTACACGCTTAAACTCGATAACTTTAAGGTCAGCCCCTACGCTCTTAACGTGGTCACCCACTGTTTTAGAACCGTCTTTTACGAAAGACTGCGCTAGTAAGGTTTGTTCTTTAAAGAAAGCTGCAATTTTACCTTCGGCAATTTTAGCAATCATTTCTTCTGGTTTACCAGCCATTTTAGGATCTTCCTTCATGGTATCA
>JAURIP010000070.1 GCA_030832695.1 Sediminibacterium sp.
GCAATGGCGCGTGAAGTTATTACGGACAGAGAAGGAAAAGCAGTAGGCATTTCCTATGTCAACAAAGCCGACAGACAGGAATACCAAATCAATGCGAAGGTGGTGGTATTAGGTGCAAGTACTTGTGAAACTGCGCGTTTATTATTAAACTCAAAGTCATCCAAACATCCAAATGGTTTGGCAAATAGTTCAGGTGTTGTAGGACATTATTTACATGATTCAACAGGAGCTGCATTGGGTGGTGTAATTCCAAGTTTGTTTGGACGTAAGCGTTACAACGAAGATGGTGTAGGTGGTATGCACGTATATACGCCATGGTGGTTGGATAATAAAAAATTAAATTTCCCTAGAGGATACCATATTGAATATTGGGGTGGTATGAGCCAACCTGGTTACGGATTTGGAATGGGCCAACAAGGATTGAATGGCAAGTTTCAAGTTAATGGTAGAACCAAGGAAGCGGGGGGATATGGAGAATCATTGAAAGAGGATGTGCGCTTTTTTTATGGTGCAAGTGTAGGGATGGGCGGAAGAGGGGAAGCAGTTCCTACTTTTGAAAATCATTGCAAAATTGATCCAGATGTAGTGGACAAATATGGTATTCCTGTATTAAAGTTTGATTGTAAAAATTCAGATTACGAAGTACAACAAGCAAAACACATGAAGGAAACCTTCCGTGAAATAATGCATGAAATGGGTGCGGTAATTACTTGGGGTGATCAAGATGATGCAAGTAATAAATATGGATTATCAAATCCAGGTAATATCATTCATGAAGCAGGAACAGTTCGTATGGGTGCCGATAAAAAATCATCTGCATTAAATGCATTTGGACAAGCGCATGATTGTAAAAATTTATTCTGTGTGGATGGTTCTGTATTTACCTCACAAGCAGATAAAAATATTACATGGACCATTTTGGCATTGTCCATGCGTACATCAGAATATATTTTGGATCAGTTACAAAAGAAAAACATCTAGTAGCTGTAAAAGAATAAGTAAAATATAATATTTAATTAAATAAAAATATTGATCATGGATAGAAGAGATTCCATTAAAGCGTTGGTATTAGGCACTGTTTCCGCAGGTGTATTACTTGAAGCTTGTAAAAATACGAACACGACTGTTTCAGAAGTGAATATGGACGATCGTATGCAGGAGGAAAAGGACTACTTAGTTAAAGTAAAAGCACAGCCTGATTTTTTTGATGCACAGGAAATGGCTACCATTACTGTACTAGCTGATATCATTATGCCTAAGGATGCAGTAAGTGGATCAGCCACAGATGCTAAAGTGCCTGAATTTATTGAGTTCATAGTAAAGGATATGCCCGATCATCAAGTGCCAATGCGTGGTGGCTTAAGATGGTTGGATTTACATTGTTATAAAAAACATGAAAAAGCATTTGTTGATTTAACAAAGCCGCAGCAATTAGAAATTGTAGATGAAATTGCGTATCCAAATAAAGCGAAACCAGAAGTAGCGCAAGGCGTAAGCTTTTTTAATAAAATACGCGACCTGGTAACCACAGGATTTTATACTTCTGAAATTGGAGTGAAGGATTTGGGCTATATGGGTAATGTGCCCAACCAATGGAACGGAGTTCCTGATGAAGTATTAAAGCAACATGGATTAGCCTATACAGAGAAAGAATTAAAGGAGTGTATTAGTTACTAGATTTCTAATACACTTTTCTCGCATCATATTTATAACAAAGGACCCGATTAATCGAGTCCTTTGTTATTGAGGAATCTCTAATTATTTTTTACTTTCGTTTAGTAAAGTAGCAGAGCTTGAAACTTATGAAATTTTACTTCCAGCAGCAATGGCTTCACTAGGTTGTACAAAGTATAATTTACCATGGGCATCTTCGGCCATTAAAATCATACCCTTACTTTCAACACCGCGCATTTTACGTGGCGCTAAGTTCGCCACCACCACTACTTGCTTCCCAATAATGTCAGCTGGATCAAAATGCATAGCAATACCTGATAAAATAGTTCTTTTTTCCAATCCCAAATCCACTTCTAATTGTAATAATTTATCTGCTTTTTCTACCTTCTTGGCATCAATGATAGTGCCTACACGCAAATCAATTTTACCAAAATCGTCGAAAACAATTTCAGGTTTGAATGCATTGTCATTCGCTTCAGGAGCGCTGCTAGCATCAGTGGTAGTAATTGTATCCATCGTAATTTTTTTTGCTTTTAAATTTGTTTGCAATTGTGTCAATTCCGCGTCAATTTCTTCATCTTCAATTTTTCTAAATAATAATTCAGGAGGTCGTAAGCTATAACCCACTTTTAATAAATTAAAGTTTCCTGCATTTTCCCAGTCCAGCATTTTGTCTACTACTTTCATCAAGTGGCACATTTTTTTTGCAGTAAATGGTAAAAAAGGATTTATTAAAATAGCAAGGTTGGCATATAATTGCAAGCAAGCATGCATGCAGTTGTCAATTTTTGCTTGCGCTGTTGGATCGGTCGCTATATTTTTAGCCAAAATCCAAGGTTCTTTTTTTTGCATGTATTGATTTCCAATACGCGCTAAATTGATCACTTCAAATTGGGCATCTCTAAATTTATATTGCTCAAGTAATTCAGTAATTTTTGCTTTGCTATCTTTTACACTTAGTAAAATGGCATTGTCCTCCTCATCCAATAGTTCAATATGAATGGGGGGTACTTTTCCTTTGCATAATTTATGCATCAATACCCAAGTTCTATTTACATAATTGGCAAAGATGCTTACTAATTCACCATTCACTGATTCCTGAAATCCTTTCCATGTAAATTCACTGTCCTTTGATTCAGGGGCAATCGATGTTAAATAAAAGCGTAAGCTATCCGCTAAACCTGTGCCACCATTTTCTTTTTTAATCCATTTATTAATATAGTCGTCCATTTCAATACTCCAACCTTTAGAAGTACTCATTTTATCACCTTCTAAATTCATGAATTCATTGGCAGGAACACTTTCCGGTAAAATATGGCCATGCAATTTTAGCATGATCGGGAAAATGATACAATGAAAAACAATATTATCTTTTCCAATGAAGTGGACCAATTTGGTTTCCGGATCATTCCAATACGGGGTCCAATCTTTAGCATTATCTTTTGCCCATTGCTTAGTAGCACTGATATAACCGATTGGTGCATCAAACCAAACATATAATACTTTGCCATCACCTCCTGCCACAGGAACCTTAACACCCCAATCTAAATCACGGGTCACAGCCCTAGGTTGTAAGCCACCATCAATCCAACTTTTACATTGGCCTACTACTGCAGGGCGCCAATCACTTACATGTTCCTTTAAAATCCATTCACGTAAAAAATCTTCGTGTTTATTTAAAGGCAAATACCAATGGGTAGTTTCTTTTTTTATAGGTGCGTTACCACTTAAAGTACTTACTGGATTAATTAATTCTTCAGGGCTTAAACTTTTGCCACATTTTTCACATTGGTCTCCGTAAGCTTCATGATATGCGCAATTGGGACAGGTACCTTTGATATATCTGTCCGCCAAAAAGCTATTTGCAGCGGCGTCAAAATATTGCAATGAAGTTTTGGTTTCTAAATCACCTTTGGCTTCAAGATCTTTAAAAAATGCACTGGCTGTTTCGTGATGCAAAGCATCGCTTGTGCGATGGTAAACATCAAATGCAATTCCCAGGTCTTTAAAATTTTGTTCAATAATTGGGTGGTACTTATCTATAATTGCTTGCGCAGTGGTTCCCTCCTTTGTTGCCTGGATAGGGATGGCAGTGCCATGCTCGTCACTACCACAAACAAAAACCACATCTCTTTTTTGCGCTTTTAAATATCGGACGTAAATATCCGCAGGCAAATATGCACCTGCTAAATGGCCAATATGCTTTAAACCATTCGCATAGGGAAGGGCTGCAGTAATCAAATATCTTTTTGGCGTGTTCATTGCTGCAAAAGTACTTAATTTGTGTTATGATTCAACCGCCAATCCTCATTCCTGGAGACACTATTGGGATCACTTGCCCAGCAGGTTCCATCCCATTGGAAAAGGTGCAAAATTGCATCTTGACCCTAGAAAATTGGGGGTTTAAGGTACAATTGGGTAAAACCGTGGGGTCGAAAAAGGATTGTTTTTCCGCATCCGACGCTGAAAGGGCAATGGAATTACAACAAATGCTGGATGATACAAATATCAAAGCGGTAATGTGTGGCCGTGGTGGCTATGGCTTAAGTAGAATCATTGATCAAATTAATTTTTCCGGGTTTAACCAAAATCCCAAATGGGTGATTGGCTTTAGTGACATTACGGTTTTGCATGCTGCTATTCAAAAGCAAAATACCATGAGTATACATGGCTCCATGGCAGCTGCTTTTAATAAAGGTGCGGAGGGGGAAGTTTATATCCAGTCATTAAAAAATATTTTGATAGGCAAAAACCAAATAATCAAAGCAGTTCCTAATGCGCTAAATAAGCAGGGGTTGGCCACAGCAAACCTTATTGGCGGTAATTTATGTATGATCGCCCATTTAATAGGGTCTAAAAATGCCATGGATACCAAGGGTAAAATATTATTTATCGAAGATATAGGAGAGGCGCATTATAATATAGATCGATTAATTATTCAGTGTAAAAATGCAGGAATATTGGATGATTTAGCAGGACTGGTTGTAGGTGGTTTTACCGAATTAAAAGATACTGCAGCCGATTTCGGTGCTACGGCAAATGAAATTATACACGCACATATTTCAAATTTCAATTATCCCGTTTGTTTTGATTTTCCGATAAGTCATGCTTTACAAAATTTTGCGGTAAAGCAAGGGGGCGCATACGCATTGGAGGTAAACAGCGAGGGGGCCATCTTAAAAGAGCGTTAATATTCAACGCCTAATAGCTATACAAGCTAAATATTGTACTAAATTTGTGTATATAAATTTGAATGCTATGAAAAAGTCAATTGTAAGTTTTTTTATCTCCTTGTTAATTGGAGGACAATGGTGTGAAGCGCAATCCTATCTTGCTTCGACCATCGAAAAAACGGATAAGGAGGCCATGCAATATGAAATTTTGGGAAAAGTAGGTACTCATTATTGGGTTTTTAAAAATAATGCAGGTATTTCAACCATTGCACAGTACAATGAACAGATGCAAATTGTTAAGCAAAATGATTTATCCTTTTTGCCAAAATCATTAAATGGATTAGAGTTTATTTCATCCAATGATCAGGTGGTTATTTTTTATCAATTTCAAGTGAACGCTACCGTATATGCAGCTGTTGCAAAATTAAATGCAGATGGTAAATTAATGGGTGAGCCTAAAATAATGGATACTGCAGATAAAATAAGGCCGGGTTCGGGAACGAAGGTTTTTAATTTATTGCGTAGTGATAACGAAGAAAAAATATTATTATTCAGTATCAATAAGACAAACGCGTCTGCTATTAAAGTAAAAACACTTTCGTTAAATAAAAATTTCGAGTTATTATCAGAAAGTGAATTTATCGTACAATCTCAAAATAAAAAAAGTGCCTTATCTGATTTTGCATTGGATAATCAAGGCAATTTGTTTTGCTTACGCAATATAACCCAGACCAATATGGCACCAGCGGTGAGTTTGTTGTATTTATCTGCTGATGGAAAAGAAGTTATTGAATCTGCGATTGTAAATAATAGTTTGGAATTAGATGAAATCAGGCTTAAAATTGATAATGCAAAAGGCCAAGTGATTTTAAACTCCTTTTATGCTACCGAGAAAAAGGGACATGTGGAAGGCTTATATTCTTATTTATGGGACGTAGCTGCTAAAAAAGAAATATTGACCAATGCAAATCGTTTTACTGATTTTAACAGAGGTGCAGTTTCAAGTAAGCGAAATTTAAAAAATGTTTTTGATACCTACTATTTGGATAAAGTTGCTACACAAGCGGATGGAAGTTATACAGTAATTGCTGAGGCGGCAGATTCTTATTCCAATCGCAACAACTATTTTTCAAGATGGGATTTTTATTGGGGCGGTGCTTTTTATAATCCATTTATGTTTAATTATTGGAATAGGCCTTTTGGTTTTTATCCATGGGGACGATTTGGTTGGGGTATGGGGCCATGGGGCTTTAATTCCTTTGGTATGGGACCATGGGGCTTTAATTTCTGGGGTAATCCATTTATGTGGGGTAATCCATTTGCCTCTTTTGGGTATCCATCAGTCACTTATAATGCCAATAAAATTGCGCTTTTGTCATTTGATGCAAAAGGTAATTTACAATCGATTAAAACAATCGACAAATCGCAAAACGATCAAAATGTGGATCAGTTCATTGGGTATGGTACTATCGAAAATCAGGAAGGGATTCATTTTTTATACCATCAAAAACGTAAGGGACAACATAGTTTGGTTTTTAATAGTTTAACAAAACAAGGGCAATTAGAAAAAGGAGCAGTGGTCGTGGCTAATGAAAAAAACTATGAGTGGATGCCGCGTATGTTGAAGCAAGTGAGCGATAACGAAGCTATTTTGCCGTATCAATTTAAAAATAGAATTGGTTTCGCGAAAGTTAAATTTAAATAACATAAAGTGGTTTTTTTATTCAGGGATAAAGCGGATATTAATTTAATTTTTATACTTGTATTAAGTGTAATCCTACATTTTCATCATTGGATCACGCCGCCAATTGTTATCGCTAATGAGTCGGATGGTTTATTGGCATATTTATTAATACATTATATAAGGCCCCTTCCATCCATTGGGTTAGTGCTAATTTTTCAATTACTCATCGTTAGTCAAGCAATACGTTTAAACGCTATGTTGAGTCAATTTAAAATGTTTCAAAACATTAGTTATTTGCCAGCATCTACCTATATCATTTTAACCGCCTTATTTCCTTATTGGGATGAAATTAGTACAGGGTTAATTGCAAACTCATTAGTGATTTGGATACTCGTTAAAATATTAAGATTGTATGATCAAACACAACCCAAAACCCTTGAATTTAATATTGGTTTAATAGTGGGGGCTTCTATTTTATTATATGAGCCTATTGCTATTTTAATTCCGGTCGTATTATTTGCGCTTGCCATTATTCGACCTTTCAGGTTGCCCGAGTGGTTGGTATTATTAATGGGTATCATACTTCCTTTTTATTTCGTATTTGCTTTTGTTTTTTTAACCAATCAAGCGCCCTATTTCATTCAATTTTTACCAAGATTGGATTGGAAAAATCCATTGGTAAAGCCTGAACTTAATATCATCTTAGCTTTAGGCACCATGGGGGTGCAATTGTTAGCAGGTTTTTATTTCTGGCAACAACAGCAGTCCCGTTTTATCATACAGGTACGAAAATACTGGGGAGTTCTATTTTTGACACTTATGGTTTGTTTTTTCCAACCCATCGTTTTTTCATCTCAAGCCTTGTATGCTTCTGTAATCATATTAACCCCATTGGCCTGTTTTATAAGTTTTGCTTATGCTACCCCCAAAAGGTTATTGATTCCCA
>JAURIP010000339.1 GCA_030832695.1 Sediminibacterium sp.
ACTCTGCCCCCACCCTTGAAAAGACAGCATCACTCCCAACAAAATATATAGTATCCTCTTTTTCAAAATATGGTAAAACTGTTTACTTTAAATTAGGCATAGCTACCCAAAAACAAAACGAAAAAAAGCCCCTAGAGATTGCTCTAAGGGCCTAATAATGATGTAAAACTTATGTTATTTTTTAGTTTACCCCCGTAACCACGGCTTCCTTGTGTACTTTTTGGACTAATCCTTGTAAAACCTTGCCTGGACCATACTCAGTAAAATGAGTGGCGCCGTCGGCAACCATAGCCTGAACGGTTTGCGTCCAACGCACGGCGCCTGTTAATTGGGCTATTAAATTTTGCTTTATTTGAGCTGGATCTGATACTGCAGTAGCCGTTACATTTTGGTAAACCGGACAAATGGGGTTGTTAAAATGGGTCGCTTCAATTGCAGCCGCTAATTCAATTTTTGCAGGATTCATTAATGGACTATGAAAGGCCCCGCCCACTGGTAAAACCAAGGCGCGTTTTGCACCTGCTGCTTTCATTTGCTCGCAAGCAACCTCGATTCCCTTCACCGAACCAGATATTACTAATTGTCCAGGGCAATTATAATTGGCAGGCACTAATATTTCACCTGTTTCATTTTGAACCTGCGCACAAACTTCTTCCACTTTTTCATCAGCTAATGCTAATACTGCAGCCATGGTAGATGGTTGAATTTCACAAGCTGCTTGCATTGCTTTTGCTCGGATACTTACTAATCGTAATGCATCTTCAAAGCTTAATGCTTTGTTAGCAACCAGTGCACTAAACTCTCCTAATGAATGTCCTGCAACCATATCAGGTGCTACACTAGTTTCAGCAGGTTGCGTTAAATAAGCAATTACAGAATGTATAAAAATTGCGGGCTGTGTAACATTGGTTTGCTTTAACTGCTCATCGGTTCCTTCAAACATGATATCACTAATTCTAAAACCTAATATTTCATTTGCCTGCTCAAACATTTGTTTGGCAGTAACATTGGATTCATATAAATTTTTCCCCATTCCTGAAAACTGACTTCCTTGTCCTGGGAATACAAAAGCATTTTTTGACATGTGATTCATTTTTACAAAAATATATGAATTCAGTTATATGTGAAAGAATAGTTGCGCGCAAGTATTGGACATGAAAATGGCGGAGCTTTTGCTCCGCCATTCACTTACGATTCAAACTACTAACCCAAACCAACTAATCATTTATATCTATATACTTTAAAAATTCAAGTTTTGTTTTTTCATCTTGAAACTTCCCTCCAAAAAATGAAGTGATGGTGTTTGAACTATCATCTTTTACCCCACGACTTGATACACATAAATGCTTTGCATCCATCATCACTGCAACATCTTGCGTTTGCAATACAGTTTGTAATGCTTTACCAATTTGCATGGTTAAACGCTCTTGTACTTGTGGGCGTTTTGAAAAATATTCCACCAATCTATTCAACTTACTTAATCCAATTACTTTACCACTGCTAATGTAAGCCACATGTGCTTTACCAAAGAAGGGAACAAAGTGATGCTCACAGTTCGTATAAAAATTAATATTTTTTTCAACCAACATTTCGTTGTACTGAAATTTATTTTCAAACAAAGTCATATTAGGCATGTTGGCAGGATTCAATCCTTGGAATAATTCTTTGACGTACATTTTAGCAACACGAAGTGGTGTCCCCCTTAAGCTATCATCATTTAAATCCAATCCTAAAACTTCCATGATGGCTCTAAAATGCGGCTCAATTGCTGCTATTTTTTCTTCCTCTGTTTTATCAAAAGCATCAGAACGTAATGGCGTATCCACTGAGCTTGCTTTATGCTCATCACCCATTTCCTCAATGATTAAATGGCTAAGTTCAATTTTTTGATCCTTAAGCGGGGTAGTCAACAAAGTTTCTTTCTGTTTCATACAGACGAATTTTTAAATCGAGTGTTTCAGATATTTTTGGTCTTAGTAAATTAAAAATCACAATAGCTATATTTTCAGCAGTGGGATTTAAATTTTTAAACGCATCCGTATCTAAGTTTAAATTTTTATGATCGAACCTTGAAATCACTTCTTCTGCAACTAGTATACTCAAGTCCTTGGTATTAATTACAAATCCAGTTATTGGATCCGGCACCCCATTTACTTGCACCACTAGTTCGTAGTTGTGACCATGATAATTTGGATTACTGCAGGCACCAAAAACACGTTTGTTTTCAGCATCACTCCAATCCGCACAAAATAATCGGTGCGCGGCATTAAAATGCTCTTTTCTAAATACCGCTACTTTTTGTTCCATGGTTCCAAATTAAGACGACAAAGTTACAATATTAATAACG
>JAURIP010000171.1 GCA_030832695.1 Sediminibacterium sp.
AATACGTATAAATACCTTGAAAGCTGAACTCAATGAACAAGCCCTATTAAAGGGATTAGCTCAAAATGACTCCAAAGCAGTGGAAACACTCTATAAAAGTCATTTTACGATGATTCAGCACTTCGTAGAAAATAACAATGGAAGTTTTGACGACGCAAGGGATATTTTTCAGGAAGCAATGATTGCTTTATATGAAAAAGTACAATTGGACTCATTTGTACTCACTTGCCAGATTAAAACCTATCTATTTTCAATTTGTAAGCACTTGTGGTTAAAACGCTTACAACAAATGGGCAAATACAGTAGTCCATTAAGTGCCCATGAGGAAAGTATTTCTGTAGAAATGGATATGGGCCAAATTGAAAAAAAAGACGCTGCTTTCGCAATCATGGATAGGTCATTAAATAGTTTAGGGGAGCCTTGTAAAAGTTTGTTAGAAGGGTATTATTTAAATAAAAAAGGGATGCAGGAACTAGCAAATCAGTTTGGATATACCAATGCCGATAATGCCAAGAACCAAAAATATAAATGTTTGATGCGCCTTAAAAAACTTTTTTTTGCGCAATATAATATAGGAGATTAATTATGGAAGACATTCAATTATTAGAGACCATTGAAAAATACCTGTCAGGCGAATTGTCTGATCAGGAAAGAGCGCAATTTGATGTCATCAGACAAAAATCAGCGGACATTGATCAAATGGTTGTTGAACACAAACTATTTTTAGATCAAATGGAAGCATATGCAAAGCGAAAAAATGTTGCGCATACTTCTCAACAAGTTTTTTCTACTTTATTAGCCAATGGCGAGTGGGCACCTATTGAAGCTGCAGCGGAACCTACCAAAATAATTCAATTGTGGTCAAAATATAAAAAAGTAATTGCCATCGCAGCTTCATTTGGCGGATTTTTTGCCATCATTACTTCTATTATTGTAATGTACTTATCCCCTAGTTTAAACGGGTCTCAATTACTTCAGTTAAGCAAAGCAGTCGAAGTCATTAAAAAGAACCAACAAGCACAGGGGCATTTATTGAACGAAGTGAAAACAAAAGTGCCTGAAAATGCAAAATTAATTAGTGGTGGTTCTGGATTTTTAATTGACACCAAAGGATATATCATCACCAATGCGCATGTATTAAAAGGCAACGGGGCCATAGTTATTAATAGCAAAGGACAGGAATTAAATGCAACCATTATATACAGCGATATAACAAATGACCTTGCTTTATTAAAAATAGAAGATAAGGATTACAAACAACCCAAAACAATCCCTTACGCGATTCGTCGAAAAATTTCCGACTTAGGTGAGGAAATTTTCACCCTAGGTTTCCCACGTAATGACAATGATATTGTTTATGGCAAGGGTTATTTAAGTGCGCAAACTGGTTATGAAGGTGATAGCAGTTCCTATCAGATTCAAATAAGCGCTAATCCTGGTTACTCTGGTGCGCCTATTTTTAATGCAAATGGAGAATTGATTGGCGTTATAAGTTCAAGACAAAAATTAGCCGAAGGTGTAGCATTTGCTGTTAAATCAACGGAGATTATAGATGTTGTCAATGCATTAAAAGGCAATGAAAGAACAAAAGATATAATTATTAAATTACCAAAGTATTCAAGCACTAATAGGAACAGAAAATCACAGCTAGATAATTTAAAAAACTTTATGTATAGCGTCAGGTCATTTAATTAGCCCCTATTACCAAAGACTATTGGGATAAACTTGATCCCCTACTAATTGATCAATACTTGCTTTAACGCCAGGAGCATCCTCCTTATAGGTAACACCAAACCATTTTGCTTCTGTAGCAATCACTTTTACTTTACCCAAATTCAATTCCGCAAATCGACCTGCTACCAAAGGAATGAAAAATTCTGACTTTAATTCCTGTCCTTGTTTTTCTAAAAACAAAGCAAACTCACTTTCGCATAAATCAATAAAACCAGGTGCGAAACACATAAAATTCATACTCACTCTTGTATTTTCCGCTAAAGGCGTTTCAACACCTTCCTCCTCGTATACAATTTGACCACTCGCAGTTCTAAATATTTTTGTACGCTCATTGATCTTTGTCAAATAGGCTTCACTATCTAAAGTACATACCCCCCTACTTACAGTTCCGTTTTCACTTAAGGTATTGGATAACTCATATCCTAAAATACAATATGTTTTTTCAGAACAGGTGGTAGTTAAAAAATCAAAAGCTTGTTTAAAAGCATCCACGCCATAATAATCATCTGCATTGATGACCGCGAATGGCTCATTCACCACCCCTTTGGTACATAACAATGCATGTGCAGTACCCCATGGTTTTGTTCTATCTGTAGGTGTTGAATAATGATTGGTAAACTTATCTAAAGATTGATATACATATGCCGTTGATATTTTACCATTTAATTTTGGTTCAAAAATATTTTTAAATGGCTCCGCAAATTCTTCTCTAATAATAAAAACAACTTTCCCAAATCCTGCACGAATAGCATCATATATTGAATATTCCATGATGGTTTCTCCATTGGGGCCAAACCCTTCAGTTTGCTTCATGCTTCCATACCTACTTGCCATTCCAGCTGCCAAAATCACTAATGTGGGTGCACTCATTGTTTGTATTTTTTAATCGTATTTTTACTTGATGTTAAAGGCAGCGCAAAAATAACTGATTTTATACTAATAGAGAAAATTTGAACGAAAACATTAACATACAAGCAGTTCCTAGCTTTTGTTTAAACCATATACAATTAGATGTATTAAGATTAGACGAGTTACATCCCATTGTAAGCGGCAATAAATGGTTTAAACTTAAATATTATTTGCTACAAGCACAGAAACAAAATGCAGACACCATTGCTAGTTTTGGAGGTCCCTATTCCAATCATTTGGTGGCACTGGCCTATGCGGCAAAAGAATATAATTTAAAAAGTATTGGCTATGTCAGATCCAATATAGATGAACCCATCACCCCCACTTTGCAGGAAGCGATGCAGTATGGAATGGATTTAAAATTTGTAGGAAGAAATAATTTTCAAGAATTTAAAAAAGAATTAATTCAAAATAATCAAGCAAACCATACCTACTTTATTGATGAAGGTGGTTATGGTATACTTGGAGCACAAGGGGCTGCTACTATTTTATCCAATGAAAAAACAAATAGCTACAACCATATCATATGTGCAGTGGGTACCGGAACCATGATGGCTGGTTTAATTGACGCCGCAAAGCCACACCAGCATGTCATTGGTATACCAGTATTAAAAAATGAAGCAACTATTCGAGATGAAATAAAGCAACTAATTCCTACTAATAAAACACCATTTACATTGCTGCACGATTTTCATTTAGGTGGTTATGCAAAAACGAATCAAGCACAATTTGACTTTATGAACCTACTATGGGCAACTGAAAAAATACCGACCGATATGGTATATACGAGCAAATTATTTATGGCAGTAAAAAGTTTAATGGATACTAATTACTTTTCACTTGCTTCAAAAATTTTAATAATTCATAGTGGCGGCTTACAAGGAAATAGATCATTGCCTGCTGGGACCTTACTGTTTTAGCGCAAATGGGAAAACAATGCGAAACGTAGTTTAAGAAGCTATTAAGCCGTAACTAAATCACAGTCGAATACTTGTTCGAAATGAAATTTAATTTTTTGCTTTACTTCGGCATAATCCACCTTCCTTCCTAATTCTTTTTCTAATGAGGTGACTGCCTTGCCTTGAATACCACAGGGTACAATGTATTCGAAATGGGATAAGTCCGTATTTACATTCAATGCAAAACCATGCATCGTAATCCAACGACTACATTTAATGCCCATAGCACAAATTTTTCTTGCCATAAAGGGATCATCAGGAGATAACCATACCCCTGTTTCTCCACTACTTCGATCTCCTTCTAATCCATATTCAGCAAGCACTTGTATGATCACTTCTTCTAAACTTCGCAAATACCAACCCAAATCGGTTTTAAATTTATCTAAATCCAATATCGGATACCCCACTACTTGTTGCAAACCATGATAGGTAATATCACCCCCACGATTGATATGATAAAATTCGATACCTAAATTTTGTAATTGCTCCTCGGATACCAACACATGCTCCCTTTTTCCACTTTTTCCTAATGTAAATACAGGCGGATGCTCCACCATTAACAAACGATGTTCCGTATTCGCTTGGTTAGCCGGCTGTTCATTTGCTCTATTAATCGATTTTAATTGGGTGTTTTTTAATAACAACTCCTCCTGATAATCCCAGGTTGGTTTATAGGATTTTACCCCTAAATCTTCAAAAAACACTTTTTGACGCATAAGACAAAGTTACAAACTAAGCCGCAATATCCTACTTTTGCATCATGTCAGAAGAAATAGAAATAGTTGGTGAGGAACAAAATGAATCCATTTACGAAAAACTCG
>JAURIP010000106.1 GCA_030832695.1 Sediminibacterium sp.
CCCTGAAATGCAACAAAAAATAGGAGATACCTTGGCTGCCCTTGGTATGCATATGGGCGTATTTGTGGTTAACTTCTCTATTAACGATAAAATTAATTTAACCACAGGTTCTCAAGAATGGAAAGATAAGTTTGTACAAACTTGTAAGGAATCCGTGGAAGTAGCAAAAAGATGTAATGCGAAATGGATGACCGTTGTTCCAGGAAATTTTGATCGTAAATTACCTATTGGCATTCAAACTGGTAATGTAATTGATGGATTAAGACTAGGCACTGAAATTTTAGAGAAAAATAATTTAATTATGGTTTTAGAACCATTAAGCGATACCCCAGAATTATTTTTACGTTATTCTGATCAAACCTATACGATATGTAAAGCAATTAATAGCCCTTCTTGCAAAATTTTATTTGATATGTACCATATGCAAAAAAATGAAGGTAATATTATCAATAATATAAACAGGTGCTGGAATGAAATTGCCTATTTCCAAATTGGAGATAATCCTGGACGTAACGAGCCGGGTACTGGCGAAATGAACTATAAAAATATTTTCAAACACATTAGCGGCAAGGGATACAAGGGTATTTTAGGAATGGAACATGGCAATGCTACTAAAGGTGTTGAAGGTGAAGCTGCTCTTATTAAAGCTTATCGTGACGCTGATAGTTTTTAAAAATTAGATTTTTTAAAATTCACACCGCATAAAAATGATGGGTATGCGAGGGAGTGCATAGTTATTATTGATGCGCTTATTGGTATTATCGTAATTGGTATAAACTATATTTTTTCGATCAGTTACATTCTGGATGTCGGCGCCATAGCTCCAAGTACTTTTATTTTTATTTTTCTTATAACTAAAGGAAAAATCTGTTCTCCAATAGTCTGGATATTGCGCACTAAATAATTTTGTATTATCTAAGATAGTGGTTGACCTGGCTATAGATTCTTTTAAATTGATGGGGGTATAGCAATTTCCACCCCTTAATAAATATCGTATGTTTATTGAAATACTGTTATTTTTTTTCAATTTAAACTCCTTCCCAATGAGTGCATTGCCCGCATAACTATTGTTATAAATAGTATTGCGCCATATTTTATTTTTATTTTGAAATTTAGAATCAAATAGGGAAGCGGTTATTAAGTAGTAAAAGTTTTTTGAATAAAATTTTTCAATGGTTAATTCCAGCCCCTTGTTTTTGCCTAACCCCGAATTTTCTAAAATATTAATTGGTATACCACCACTGGTGTTTAAAATAGAATAACTACTATTATATGCTGTATCAATTGGGACGCTGGTTAAGTTTTGAATATAGGCTTCTAGCTTCACCTTGGTTTTATCACTTATTTTTTGTTCATAAGAAGCAACATAGTGAAATGCGCTACCAGGGTTTGTATTTTTATTTGGTTGTGTAAACGTACCGTTTGCTGCATACCTTTTAAATAAATATACGGAGACAGGCTCCAATCTGCTATGCACTCCAATCCCAGTTGAAAAAACACCACCCCATTTATTTTCAATATTTAAGGCCCATCTGGGCTCTAATGCAGTTGCCTCATTTAATAAAAATTTATATTGATGTACGCCAACAGTTGTTTTTATGCTTGAACTTAGTTTCGCTAGTAATTGTGCATATGCTTGAAAAAAATTAGTACTTCCATTGTCATTCAAATAATTAAATAAAACATTTTTAGAACCTAAACGATTGTCTTTTAAATTATAGGACAAATCACTAAAAACAATACCAGATTCAATTGTAAGCCTGTTGTTAAATTTATAAGTTAACGCACTTGAAAACCGTAAGGAGGGGTATTTGTATATTAATTGTCGGGTCACTAAACCATTAACTCCCCCTGACATATTTTGTTTTAAATTTTCTTGAGACTGATAGCTGATCGACAATACATTTTTAAAAAATACTTTTTGAAATGAAATTTTATGATTTAAACCAAATACATTCAAACTTCCCTTATCAATATTTTTTTCAGTTAAAGTAGTTTGATAAGTTTCATCGTTTCCCATTAATCCCCATACAGAAAACACGCCTCTTTTTTTTGTTGGTAAATCCACTGTAAAATTTAAATCTCTAAAATTAGGATTGTAATTGTTTGTATTTAAATTAATGATATTACTGTTCAATAATAATTGCAACGTGGAATACCTTCCAGCAACTCGGTAGGAGCTGCCCGATTTTCCAATAGGTCCTTCCATTCCAAAATCTAAGCCTATTAAACTTAATTGCCCAGTGAATTCGGTTTTTTGGTTATTACCTCTTCTAAAATTTAAGTCAAATACACCAGATAATCCATTCCCAAAATTTGCAGGGAAAGCGCTGGTCATAAAATCAGATTTGGCCAAACTATAGGCATTAATCATGGATACAATACCACTCGTTGAACCTTGTCCATCGGTAAAATGGTTGGGATTGGGTATTTCAACCCCTTCTAATCGCCAAAGGAGTCCTCGAGGCGAATTACCCCTAATGACAATTTCATTATTATCATCCGATCCAGCATTACTTACACCGGCAAAGGCTAATGCCATTCTTGCAGGATCCTGAAATCCTCCGGCATATCTTACTGCTTCTTGCGGCCCAAATTGACGGGTGCTGACTAATGCAAATGGATTGTGAAATTGCTCCTTGTTCTTATTACTATTTACAGTTACTTCTTTCAAAATGGTAACGGCCTCTTCCAATTCAATTTCTAATACTACTTCCTTGCCACTATTTAGTTCAATACCATTAATCAATGTGTTTTGATAGCCCATTTTACTTATTACTAGGTCATATTTAGCAATCGGAAGTTTACTAAAACTAAATTTCCCATTACTATCTGATAGCGAAATAAATTTTGCATCTTTAATCATTATGGATGCATCTGCTAGTACATTTTTTGTTTGTCGATCAACTATCGTGCCCCTTAATTGCTGTGTTAAATTTTGTCCCCAACTAATACAAGCGTTGAAACCTAATAAGGCAAGTATTAGTATAAATTTTTGTTTATTCATATAGGGCGAAAGCATGAAATAGAAAAATCATAGCTGCTTTTGAAATTTCAACAAAACAATATAGTATTTACTTTGTATAAATTATACAAGACAGTAACTATAATTTATATTTCTTTATTTGTTGGTGCATAATTTTAAACCATAATGGCGGGAACAAGGATAATAATATCATGCCAGGATAACCTGTGGGCATTTGTGGTGCATTATCAAAGCTTCTTAAAATTTGATATTTTCTTGAGGCCAAATAATGGTGATCGCTGTGACGGCTTAATTCAAATAACATTAATCGTCCAATAATATGGTTGCTATTCCAGCTATGATGTGGTTGTACACGTTCAAATTGATCCTCACTTGTTGGGTTTCGTGATAATCCATAATGCTCAATGTAGTTTACCGATTCTAATAATAAGCCACCCATTAAAGCGGCAACTATAAATAAAATAGCAATTTTTACACCAAAAAAATACAGAATCAATAATACGAATGTGATTTGTATTAGATGAAAAAGTAACATTTCGTTTTGTAAGGACCATCGGGGCTTCCCCTTTTTTTCTTGCTCTTCATTTGCTATTTTCCAAGCACTTAAATAGGTGCCTATTAATGTTTGCGTCCAGAAGGCATACAGGGATTGATTGTACTTTGCCGTACTAGGATCATGCGGCGTAGCAACATGTTTGTGATGCCCTTTATTATGTTCAATGAAAAAATGCATATACAAGCTAGTCAGTAATAACATTTTTGCAAAGGTTTGCTCCATTTTATTAACGCGATGTCCTAATTCATGTGCTACATTAATGCCAAATGTACCACAAAGTAATCCCATACTAATTACACGTCCAGCGATATCTACCGAACTTAAAGCATCCTGCTTCAAACTATTAAAAAATACCCATAATGAATAATATTGCATGATTACTGCGGCATACAAGATAAAATCATAGGCCTTATTTTTTTTTGCCAAGGCTTCCTCAACCCCATCTAAATTTCGTGGATCGGCTTTTATAAATAGTTCAGCAAATGGGATGAGAAAAAAAGTGTATAATAATGGAAGCCAACACAGAAGCCCATTACCATTAAATGCAGCAAGCGTTAATACATACAATACAAAAGGCGTCAAGTACTTAAAGGACTTTATCATTCAATTAGTTTAAATATAAATCTGCAATTTTATGTGCTTCATTCATTGGGTCACCTTCATTTCGATTAGTTAACAAGATAACCATTAACTTTTGCTCAGGAAACAACAATAGCTGATTCCTAAATCCGATAGAGCTTCCTCCGTGGTGCGGGTGCGTAATATTTTTATAGTCTTCTACATGCCAGCCATACCCATATTCGATAGGCGCTCCGTTATTTAATTTTTTTCTCGTCCATGACTGAATTTGCATTTCTGATCCTAATAATTTATAATCCCATAATGCTTTAATCCATTGGGTCATTTCAATGGTATTAGTGTATATACCACCATCTCCTAATACCGCACTCGTTAAGCTTTGATCAGTTTCCACCCAGCTGCCATTGTCCATTGAATAGCCAAATGCACGATTGGGTATGGTTGATTTGCCTTCTTCAAATGCGACACTGTATTTCATTTTTAATGGCTTGAAAATATTTTCTTTTAAAAACACGCCATAATCCTGTCCCGATATTTTTTCTACAACCAACGCTAATATTGCATATCCTGTATTACTGTATTTATATTGTGCGCCCGGAGTAAAGTATAAGCCATTCGCTTTATACATTAATTGCAGGCAATTGGTATCATGTAATTGCACGGCCTGGGTAGGGGGTATTAAATCCTCGTAGTCCATTAAGCCTGAGGTATGCGTTAATAGGTGACTAATTTTTATATCTTTTCCATAAGCCGGAAATGAGGGAAAATATTTTGTTAATGGATCTTCTAATTTTATTCTACCTTTTTGAACTAATAATAAAATTGACATTGCAGTAAATTGCTTTGTTACTGATGCCAATCGAAAATTTGTATTTTGGGTAATTTTTTCTTGGGTAGAAACATTGCTTACACCATATCCCTTTTTAAATACAATTTTATCATCCTTAAATACCAGCACACTTGCACCTGGCTTATCCGAGGACTGGTAAGCGGACATTATATCATCAATGCTTTTTTGTTTCATTAACAACCCGCTTGATTTGCAGGAAGCAAACGAAATAATAACTACCCCATAAATAAAAAGCGAACTTTTTAATTTATTTACCATTTGTATTTAATTTTAATAATGCTTGCTGTGTTTCTAACACCGCTTTTTCTGTTTGTTTGGTGGGGGGCATATCTGTATGAACCAGTATCTCAAACAGTGTATTAAATTTACGAGCTATTTCTGGAAAATTAACCATACTTTTTTTACGACCCTCATAACAGATAACGGATAAATCATGTTGTTTTTGTAATTGAGCAATAGGCGTTTTGACACGTGGATCCATTTTTATGCTCAAATTTTGGGTATACACCTTCCCTTTCACGGTTAATTTAACAGTATAGTTGCCAGGCATTACCCAAGGAGCAGTTGCTACCGGGGCAGTATTATGAATGACGGCAGTCATTGGGTATTCCACAGGTATATTTAAGGGATTGTATTTCATATCCCATAAAAAGCGGTGCGCCCCTTTTTTTGCAGCTAATATTTGTTGCGGTTTTATCCAATACAACGGAATATTTACATCAGGTATTTTATATAGCGTATCCTTGTTGCTAAAACGTCGAATCAGGGTGCCTTTTTCATTTAATATATCTAAATGCA
>JAURIP010000044.1 GCA_030832695.1 Sediminibacterium sp.
AAAAAAATAAAAAAGGGCAGTGTAGAAACACCGCCCGTACTTTACGATTGCTTGCTAAAACCAAAACCAAGTTGTCATAGATGGGATCGAACCATCGTTAAGGGTTTTGCTGACCCTTGCCTCACCCCTCGGCCACATGACCCTTCAAAGATAGGGGTTTTTTATTAAAGTCTACTAAAATGATAGACTTTAATAAAAATAATTTCATTTCTAATAATACAGCTAAAATGGCCTTTAATATCAAATTTTAGCGGGATCGCCATTATAACAAAAAAATAATTATATTTAACATAGCACTTTTTTTTAAAATATAAACAAAACACCTATGAACAGCCGAAGAATTTTTATAAGAAACACTGCTCTAGCTTCTGGGGCATTAATGACTTCAAATATATTTGCCAATAGTAAAATTTTCAATACGGATACTTTACGTGTTGCGACCATTGGTGTGAATGGTATGGGATGGTCCAATACCATGGCTGCACTCTCTGTCCCTAACCTTGAAGTGGTGGCTTTATGTGATGTTGATGAAAATGTTTTAAATAAAAGAAAAGCAGAACTTTTAATCAAACAACCAGGCGTTCAGAAAATTGATACCTATAGTGATTATAGAAAAATTTTAGATCGAAAGGATATTGATATTGTAATTGTAGGTACACCCGATCATTGGCATGCCTTACAAATGATCAATGCTTGTTCAGCAGGGAAACATGTATATGTTGAAAAGCCAGCAGGCAACTCCATTGGGGAATGTAATGCAATGGTTGCTGCAAAAAATAGGTATAATCGTATTGTGCAAGTGGGACAATGGCAACGCAGTCAAAAACATTTTAGAGATGCATTGGATGTGGTTCATTCTGGACAACTGGGTAACATACGTACAACTAAAGTTTGGTGTTATCAGGGTTGGATGCGTCCGCAACCTGTGGTGGCTAATAGTGCTGTGCCTGCAGGAATTGATTATAAAACTTGGTTAGGTCCAGCAACTACACGTGAGTTTAATGCAAGCCGTTTCCATTTTCATTTTAGATGGTTTTGGGATTATGCAGGTGGCTTGATGACCGATTGGGGCGTGCATTTATTAGATTATGCCATTCAAGGTATGAATGCAGGCAATCCAAAAAGCGTAAGTGCTTTAGGTGGTAAATTTGCTTATCCTGAATTAGCGGAAGAAACACCGGATACATTGACTACGTTATATGAATTTGATAAATTCAATTTGGTATGGGATTCGGCGATGGGTATCGACAATGGCTCCTACGGTCGCGATCACGGTATTGCTTTTATTGGTAATAACGGTACGCTTATATTAGATAGAGGTGGCTGGGAAGTGATTGAAGAAAGACAATCCAAAAATAAAGTGGCGATAGCGCGACACAAAAGCGAGGACAAGGGTGTAGAATTACATTGGTTAAATTTTACCAATGCCATCAGAAACAATACACCACAAAGCTTACATTGTTCCATTGAAGATGGTGCACATATTGCGACCATTGCACAAATGGGTAATATCGCTTATCGTTCAGGCCAAAAGGTAAACTGGGATGATAACAAAAAATTATTTACAGATGCTGCTATCAATAAAGAATATTTTATGAAAGCTTATCAAAATGGATATAGCTTACCTAAGATGTAGTTATGCAAATTTGAATTTTATCAATAGTCTACTTTAGGTGACAGCTGTATTTGTATGCACGCATCCGCAAATTATTTTTTAACTTACCAATACAAATCAAGTATATGGCCAACAGACGCAACTTTATACAACACATTGGCCTAATGGCAGGCGCTTTTTCAGCAAATAGTTTATTTAACCAAGCACACGCTGCGGAATTTGAACATATCAATTTGCAAAAAAAATTGCTCAGCCCCAAGGAATTAGCAATGGACGAGGATTATTGGAGTGTCATTCAACAAGGTTATACCGTAAGTCCCTCCTTGATTAATTTAAACAATGGGGGTGTATGTCCAAGCCCTAGAATTGTGCAAGAAGCCGTAGAAAAATTCAATAAGATGAGCAATGAAGGCCCCTCTTATTATATGTGGCGAATACTAGATCAAGGAAGAGAACCCTTAAGATATAAACTAGCACAATTAGCAGGATGCGATCCTGAAGAAATTGCGATTAATCGAAATGCAACCGAAGCTTTAAATACAGTCATCTTTGGATTAAATTTAAAAGCAGGTGATGAAGTAGTGGGAAGTAAATTTGATTATCCAAATATGATTAACGCATGGAAACAAAGAGCCGCTAGAGAAGGGATTGTTTATAAGCAGTTGGATTTTAAATTCCCAAGCGAAAACGAGGATGAGATGGTGCGCATTTATGAAAATGCAATTACACCTAAAACAAAAATATTTCACATCACCCATATGGTGAATTGGGTGGGACAAATAATGCCAGTTAAAAAATTATGTGCATTGGCAAAAAAACATGGCATTGAAACTATTGTGGATGGCGCGCATAGTTTTGGCTTAATGGACTTTACAATCCCAGAATTAGGTTGTGATTATTTTGGCACTTCATTGCATAAATTTTTATCTGCTCCTATTGGAAGCGGTATGCTTTGGATTAAAAAAGAAAATATCGAAAAAATATGGCCACTCGTTTGCAATGACAATCCAAAGGGAACGGATATACGTAAGTTTGAAACCCTCGGTACCAGAAGCTTTCCTATTGAACAAGGTATTGGCGAAGCCATCAATTTTCATACTGCTATTGGAAGTAAAAGAAAAGAAGAGCGTATTCGTTACTTAAAAAATTATTGGGCAGCAAGGGTGAAAGAAATTCCTAAGGTAAAAATAAATACCTCATTAAAAGATGAATTTTCTTGCGCGATATGTGGCGTAAGTGTGGATGGTATGACACCTGGTGAATTAGATAACGCCTTGTTTACTAATTATAAAATACACACCGTGGGTATTGTTTGGGACAATGTGAGTTGTGTTCGTATAACACCGCATGTGTATACCAGAATACAAGATTTAGATAAATTAGTTTTTGCGATTGAAGCTATTGCAAAAAAATCCCCTGCAAGTAAATAACTAACAAGGGATTATACAATTGGGGTTTTAACAATATTTTACTTTCTTGCTATTTTAAATGTTTTTGTAAATGACTTGTAAGTTTTACTTACAGGATCTAATGTTTTTGAAGTGACTAAAACCGTAGCCGTACAAGGCACCCCTGGTGATAGACTATTAATAATCACTGGATTTGTACCAGCCACTGTACCCACTTTGGCATCACTAAATACGGAGGAATTATCTATTTCTTTTTTTACTGTTAGATCAATCGTAACCCCATCCTTTGGAAAAGGGGCAGTAGTAATATTTACATTTACAGGCTGTGATGCACTCAATGCTGCAAGATATGCTGTATAATCAATCTCCTTGTTATCTACCTCTATCTTAAATGCGATATCTGGTTCTGCAACCACCACAGGCGGTGGTGTTGGTGTAACTGGTGTTGATCCACCCCCTTTACTGCAAGAAGCTACAACCAAAGTAAATGCCACTAAAATAAAATAAAATTTTTTCATAACGATCCGTTTGATATTAAAACAAATTTACATAAAATCCGCAATTAACAGCCCGTAATCCTTAAATGTTTGGTTTTATCGATGAAACATTTGAAATAAGAATTATTTGCTAAAAAATATAGGATATAGATGATTTAAATTAGAATATTTACAATATGTATTTTATTGATTTACAATAATATATCGAATATATTGTGTCATGAAAATCCTATTAAAAGTAGTTTACCTGATGTTGGGTTCCTCGTATAATTATACCTTAATTGCACAGATAAAATATCCAAGTATCATCAGCGTAAACGCAGATTCAAAACAAATGGAGGGCATCATCTGGGATTGGAGCTTTGGTGAACAGTTGATGGTTCACACCCTTTATTCTAGTAAAAATTTAATGCTAACTACCGGATTTTTACAAAATGATTTTGGGGGTGGTGTAGATTATAAATTACTGGCATTAACCTCTCCCTTTAAAATAGGCCCTAACCCCTTTATTCAAAATTTAAAAATTAATAGCGATCAAAACGGTCTTGTTATTTCAAAAATCGAAATGAACAATGAACAAGGACAATTATTGAAAATCGTTCAAGGACCATTCTCAGGTATTCAATTTGAGCAAACCTTATCGTTTGCTTCGGTAAATACGGGCATCTACTTTGTTGCAATTCATTATGTTGTTGGGAAATCAAATTTGAAAAAGGAAATTTTCAAAGTAATAAAACAATAATAATTTATGAAAAAAACTATTTTATCTCTTTTTATAATATTTCTTCATTTTACAAATTTGAATGCACAAATAAATAAAGGAATTAATTTTCAAGGCGTTGCCAGAAATAGCAATGGCGTCATCTTAGCAAATAAAATTATTGGACTTCGACTATCCATTAAAAACGATTCCATAAATGGTGTGATTGAATACCAAGAAATAAAGTCAATTACGACTAATGCCATTGGACTATTTTCGGTAGTCGTTGGAAGTAAACAAGATCGTAACATAATTAGTATCGGTAATTTTGAAAATATTAACTGGTCAAATACAGAAAAATATTTACAAGTAGAAGTAGATATCACAGGAGAATTATATTTTTCAAATATAGGAATTCAAAAAATTAATTATGTGCCTTATGCTTTTTATGCAGATAAGGTAGATGCAGTAAATATAAATGGAATTATAGGGGTGAAAAAAGGGGGTACTGGATTTGACAACCTCAAAGATTTTAAAATAATGGCCGCCATTGATAAAGTCAATAATACACCTGATAGTTTAAAGCCTAGTTCCTTATATACAATTATAGCACTCAATGAAAAGTTGAAAAAGTCAGACACGGCTTGGCTTAGCAATCGTATTGATTTGAAATTGAACAAAGCTGATACTAACCATATAAGTTCACGTATTGATTTAAAATTAAACAAGTCAGATACTATTTATTTGAGTAACCGCATTGACTTCAAGCTCAACAAATCTGACACCAATTATTTAAGTAATAGAATTAATCAAAAGTTAAATAGTAGTGATACAATTAAAATTTATAATAAAATAAATCAAATTCCATTAATAGATACCACCAGCTTGGGTCAGCGAATTAATTTTAAATTAAACAAAGCAGACACTATTTATTTGAGTAACCGCATTGACTTCAAGCTCAATAAATCTGATACCAATCATTTGAGTAATCGGATTAATCAAAAGTTAAACCTTAGTGATACAATTAAAATTTATAGTAAAATAAGTGCCATACCAAGTATCGACACAACAAGCTTAAGTAATAGAATAGATAATAAAATCAGTATTGGCAGCTTGACAAAAACAGCTGTCACCAATGCTTTAAACTACACCCCTGTAGCAAATGATTTTGGTAGTTTTTATGATACGGCAAAACAAATCACTCCCATCGCCACTGCCTCAGTAGTAAAATTTAATTTTATGAATTTTGCTAACAACATTACCATCACTAATAATAGCAGTGGACTTCCTACTCGTATCACTGTAACTAACGGAGGGCTTTATAACATAAAATATACTTTACAATTTATAAAAACAGATGGGGCTAATGATGAAGTAAGTGTATGGATTAGGCGAAATAGCAGCGCTTACGCAAATACAAATAATACCTATACAATAACAGGATTAGGAATTAAAAACACCGTCTCTAATTCATTTTTTGTAGCATTGGATAATGACGACTATGTCGAAATATATTTTTCCCTAAAAAATATAAATACAATTCTTGTTAGTTCTAATACACAGCTTACACCATCCAGACCAGCTACACCAGCAGCTGTGGTTAGCATTCAAAGAATAAATTGATTGTTTTTATCCAAAAGGTTGATCAATTGAAATACTTTGTTTGGAAAAAAAGCGAGGACCCTCTTCTGTGATGTACAAACAATCTTCTAATCTAATACCAAATTCACCTGGAATTGATATTGTAGGCTCATCACTAAAACACATGCCTACTGCCATTGGGGTTTTATTTCCCTTCACAAAATTAGTCCACTCATGCCCCTCGAGTCCTATACCATGTCCAGTTCTATGTGGTAATCCAGGTAATTTATAATTATTACTAAAGCCGCCATTTTCAATCACCGCGCGCGCAGCCGCATCTACTTCCTCACATGCAACACCAATTTTTATTGCTGCAAATGCAGCATCCTGTGCCCGCTTTTCTAAATTCCAAACATCAGTTTGTCTTTGCGTAGCCTTTCCTACCACAAATGTTCTTGTAATGTCAGATGCATATCCTTCACAGCTTGTGCCACCATCTACCATCACTACATCTCCTTCACGAATAGTCTGTGGCGTTATACTTCCATGTGGCAATGCAGAATATTTCCCAATTTGAACAGATGCGCCACCACTATATCCCAACTTTCTAAATGCGGCAGAAATGTTATTACTAAATTCTGTTTGCGACATGCCATCTCGAATTGTTGGAAAAGCAGCCTGATAGGCGAGTATGGTGATATCACTTGATTTTTGCATTAACGCTAATTCTGCTTTTGTTTTAATCATTCGACAACCTGCAGTAATGGGTGTGGCATCTACTATTTCAAATCCGGTAGCCACTTTTTTTACTCCATCGGCAATAAAAAACCGAACCCTTTCCTCCATACCAATTTTGCGATGTTTAACACCTCTATCTTTTACAATACCTACAATGACTGCATAAGGGCTTTCATGTTCTTCCCAGCATCTTACTTCATCACCAAACACTGGAAGCAATAATTCACGCGCACGATCTTCTTCAAATTTAGGACACACATAAGCAATCGCTCCTTTCGCAGGAATCACTACGCCAAATGTGCGTTCACTTTGCCCCCATCGCATGCCAGTAAAATAATAGCAGGAAGTAGTTCCTTCTAAAAATATAGCATCTATTTTTTCACGACCCATCATTGCTTGCGCATTTTGGATTCTTTGTTTGCGTTCTTCAATAGTAATAGGGACAATACCTTCCTTCGCTGGCTGTAAATCACGAATTGACTTTGGTAAATCATAGTCCGAATCATTATTATTTGCGTTTTTCCCAAATACCGAACCAGACAACGTCATGGCGCCCGCTGAAAGTGCAGTAAGGCTTAAAAATTTGCGTCTATTATGTGACATAAGTGATTATTTATATAATTTAAAGATATTACTATTTTGATTCAATCGAAAAACTTTACATTTAATATTCCAATAAACAACCTAAGTATTTTGAAAATATATAAACTTTGGATAGGCATTTTTCTTTGCTTGCAAATAGGCCAAGTAGTGGGGCAGAAAAAAAATGAAAATATTCGGTATTTTATTCATAAAGCAACACAGCCCATTCTTATTGACGGCATGATGAATGACGACGCTTGGACAAAAGCAATGGTGGTGGACAATTTCAATATGGTGTTACCCATGGACACCAGCAAGGCCCAGATTAAGACCGAGGTGAGAATGACTTATGATGATCAAAATTTATACCTCATCGCTGTTTGTGATAAAATTGGAGACGGTGTGGATGTTGTTGAATCCTTAAAAAGAGATTGGGCTTTTGGAAAAAACGACAATTTCATTGTATTTATGGATACCTATGGCGATATGAACAGTGGATTTGCGTTTGGTGTTAATGCCGCTGGAGCGCAGTGGGATGGTACCATGTATGATGGAGGAAGTGTAGATTTAAACTGGGATAATAAATGGACCACAGGTAGTACCTCTGATAAAAATAAATATATCATCGAAGCCGCCATTCCCTTTACATCTATTAGATATAAAGAAGGCAAGATGGAGTGGGGAATTAATTTTAGTAGAAATGATTTAAAGAGTACTGAAAAGTCGGCATGGGCCCCCGTTCCAAGGCAATTTCCAACAGCTTCTTTATCCTATGCAGGGGTATTAGTTTGGGATGCACCACCTCCTACGGCAAAAAATAATTTTTCACTCATTCCTTATTTTAAGACTAGTGTCGCTAAAGAGTATACCAATGCGGTTGGTCAAAAAATTACCCAAGCAAGTTTGGTGGGGAAAGATGCAGGCTTGGATGCAAAAATAAGTTTATCCTCCTCGCTAAATTTGGATTTAACATTGCATCCTGATTTTTCACAAGTGGAAGTAGATCGTCAAGTAACTAATTTAAGTCGTTTTGAATTATTTTTTCCTGAAAGAAGACAATTCTTTTTAGAAAATGCCGACTTGTTTTCAAATTTAGGATTCACTAATGCCCGTCCTTTTTTCTCAAGACGCATTGGATTAAATACCGATATTGATTTTGGCGCAAGGTTAAGTGGTCGCATTAATAAAAATTGGCGCATGGGACTAATGGATATTAAAACAAGTGCCAATGATGCTATTAATTTGGCGAGTCAAAACTTCACCGTGATGGCGCTTCAAAGAAAATTATTTAAAAAATCAAGCATTGAATTATTTTATATTGACAGAACGGCATTAGCATTTAACGGAAAAACAACTGAAGCCAGTGGTTGCAATTGCGTTTATCAACACGATGGCAATGCCTTTAATCGAAATATTGGTTTTGAATACTATTTAGCACCGCCCAATAATACATTTTCAGGAAAAACAATTTTTATTAAATCATTTACCCCTAATACTACTGGGAATGATTTTTTAAATGCTGCTAATTTTCAATACAATCAACGTAAATGGATATTGTCATGGCAACATGAAATTGTTGGTGAAAACTATAATGCCGAAGTAGGTTATGTTCCCAGAAATAATTATATAAAAGTTAACCCGAGTATAACACGATTATTTTTTCCTAAAGGCGGTTCTATTTTAAGTCATGGACCACAGATTACTTCCACTTATTATTACAATACTAATTTTATTACAACCGATTATAGTAATACTTTCATTTACTTAATTACTTATAGAGATAAAAGCACTTTATCGGCGGTTGCGCAAAATACATTTGTAGAACTGCTATCCCCTTTTGATCCAACACGTATTGGAAAGCTTCCTTTAGAAAAAGGAACAAAGCACGAATGGACAAATATTGGATTTGACTGGACATCACCACCACAAAATACATTGACTTATAGCCTATCCACCAGAATAGGTGGCTATTATGCCAATGGGAATTTATTAAGTATCTCAGGAAACGTAGGTTATCGTATTCAGCCCTATGTAAATATTGATTTTTCAAGCACTTACAATCGAATAAAATTGCCCAGTCCATGGGGAAACAACAACTTTTTATTGCTAGGCCCAAAACTTGATGTCACCTTTAGTAAAAAGTTGTTTTTAACTACCTTTTTTCAATACAACGAACAAACAAAAAACATTAACTTCAATACACGATTTCAGTGGAGATACAAGCCCGTTTCAGATTTGTTCATTGTATAC
>JAURIP010000260.1 GCA_030832695.1 Sediminibacterium sp.
AGAAGCCAATGGATTTCTTATTGCTGCGTTTTCAATATGCCCATGAACATCAATAAAACCCGGTGAAATAATCAATCCTTTTGCATCAATTTCTCGCACCCCTTTCCAGTTTTGCAAATGGCCAATGGCTACAATCTTATCTTTTGTTATAGCCACATCCTTATACTGCCATTGATTCCCCATGCCATCTATTAATTTACCATTTCTGATAATATAATCTGCAGTTTGCCCTTTACTATTTAAAATATTTAAAAAAGTTAAAACGATTAGCGTGATTTTTTTCATGATAACATATGTTTATTTAAAGGCGTATATTATATTGCGAATCCCATTGTATATTTAATATTCGTTAAGATTATTTTAACAATTTGTGTTTTTGTTCCCTATAAATCTATGAATAAATGGATTAAAAGGAGCTTCTTAGCTAAAATATTAGCCCTATATTTTTGGAAAAAAGACGAAGATTATTTAGCTTGAGAGTACTTAAACCAAATCACTAAAACCATTTTACTTATGAGTCAACCTATTAATGCAAATCGCCTGTTTTATGCGAGTTGCTTTGCACTTATCACGACTGCTTTTTCATTCAGTATCCGTGCTGGAATTTTAACACAGTTGGGTACCGAAATGAATTTAGACACAGTACAATTGGGAACCATTAATTCAATGTGGTTTCTTGGATTTCCGATTTCCATGATCTTAGGCGGAATTTTTTATTCCTACATAGGTCCAAAATTAATTATGCAAATAGCATTGGTTGCACATGCTGTTGGTATTTTAATGACTATTTATGCCGTTGATTACAACACCTTATTAATCTCAACCCTTCTGATAGGCTTGGGTAACGGATGTACGGAAGCTGCTTGTAATCCAATGATTGCCGATTCCTATTCAGGTATTCAAATGAACAGCAAACTGAATCGTTTCCATATGTGGTTCCCTGGTGGAATTGTTTTGGGTGCCTTAGTTTCAAAATTCATGACAGATGCGAATATGCATTGGCAAGCACAAATATGGATTATTTTAATTCCTACTATTATTTATGCAGTCTTGTTTTATGGTCAAAGTTTTCCTAAACCAAGAATTGGAGATAACTCAGCATTGGCAAATTTTAAAGCAATGTTAAATCCTTTATATTTATTCATGGCCGCATGTATGGCTTTAACCGCAATATCAGAATTTGGACCACAACAATGGGTTGGACCAATTTTAGCTAAAGCAGGCGCTAGTCCAATGTTAATTTTAGCGTTAGTGACTGGTTTAATGGCGGTAGGCAGATACTTTGCCGGCTCATTAATTAAGAAATTAAATACAGTGGGCGTATTGCTTGGCTCGGCTGTGTTTGGCGTTATTGGCTTATATATGATGAGTACCATGCAAGGATCCATGCTTTATGTAGCTGCAGTATTTTATGCTTTAGGTATTTGTTATTTCTGGCCTAATATGTTGGGCTATATCGCTGAAAACCTTCCTCAAACTGGCGCACTAGGTCTTTCAATTTTAGGCGGTATTGGAATGTTCTCCTCCTCTATGTTCCAACCGGTAATTGGTGCTTGGATCAGAGACAATAAAGTGGTTGCTGAAGCTAAAGGTTTAGTAGGCGATGCTGCTGACTTAGCAGCGGGACAATCTACTTTATCTAATATGCTTATTTTCCCAGGAATTTTAATTGTGGCATTTACTGCTTTGTACTTTTTTGGAAAAAAGAAACAAGTAGCTTAAATCATTAAGTGTTTTATAAAAAAGGGTCTCCTCCGATTTACCGGAGGGGACCCTTTTTTTAATAGAAGTATTGCTTTAACTGAACTAGTTGATTGGGGATAGGTTGCGTGTTCCAATGCCTATGTATTGCCATCGCTGCACCTAAACTTGAAGCTTGAGATAAGGTTGCGGCAAATACTTTTTTATTAGGATATGCGGCAGCTAAGAAATGCATGAATACAGGATTATTGCTAAATCCGCCATCTACAAATATTTGGTCAACATCTGCATTATGCAAAACTAAATTAGTGCTGGTTACTTGCTTTTGAATAATATTAAATATTACTTGGTGGTAAGCTTCCTCATAAGTATCTGCATTTAAAAGCGAACCAGATTCAATTAAGTTTTTATAGATCACTACATTAAACTCGACCGTTTTATAATAATCTGCCGGTTGATTAAACTGTTGTGCTATTTTTTTTATTTCTTGCTCATGTTCATTGCCTGCAAATAAGCGAGAAGCCTTAATGGGGTTTCCGGTGTAGGAAATATAGCATAAACAATCTTGCTTTAATTCTGCATCGGTAAGGACGCTTTGATTAAATGGGTTCAAACTAATACTCCATGTGCCTGTTGAAATTAACACATAGGGTATTTGAAAGGAGTGTATATAAGGCACAAGGGCTGCTGAGCTATCATGAAGACCAATACCTACTTTTAAGGGTTGGGGAACTAATGGAAAATTTACGGCAATGACTTCATCACTTTTTTTGATGGGCGCTAGTTTATCAAGTATGCCTTCCTGACGAACCCATGCATGGTATTGCTTTGTATTAAAATTCCACAAGTGCGTATGACAGCCAATGCTGGTGATATCGGAAAAAAGTTGTTGCGTAAATAAAAAACTTAAATATTGGGGTAAATGCAATGCAGTTTTAAGCGCTTCAAATTTTATAGGCAGTTCATTTTTTATTCGATAAAGTTGCATTCCCGAATTTAAGTTTCCTAAGATAGGAGATGCGGTCAGTTTTGCTAGTTCTTGTTCGCCACCATAGTCAGCATAAAATTTTTCCTGAAGTGCTTTATCAAAAGGCTTTAGATAATTATATAAAGGGGTGATTTCTTTATTGTTATCATCTAATAAAACAAAGCTTGCCCCATAGCCCGAAAAATTAATTGCTTTAATTTCAAAAGCCCTGTTTCGCATAATTTCGGCAAAGGAATTAAGCATCCAATCTTTTAATTTTATAATATCTTCTCCATCAAATCCATCCTCATCTTTTATTTCTTGAAACTGTTCAATGGATTCATAAACCATATTATAGGCTTCGTCAAAAAGCAATAACTTTTTGTTGGTTTTACCAATATCAAAAATTAATATGACGTGAGTTGC
>JAURIP010000122.1 GCA_030832695.1 Sediminibacterium sp.
AAGGTAGTAATGGCAAGTTTGAACCTTTCATGAATGCAAGTGTGTATTGGGCTGGAACAAAAACTGGGGTTCGTACGGATAGTTTTGGCGTTTTTAAAATAAATATTAACCCAATCAAAAAATTAGTCATTAGTTATGTTGGTTTTAAATCAGATACGATTACCATTGAAAACGTAAGTGATTTTAAGGTTGTTTTAGCAGCTAAAAATCAGATAAATGAGGTCACTGTGTTTAGCAGAAATGTGGGCAGTTTTATCCCTTTAACGAGTACCATTCGTACGCAAGTGATGACAGGCACTGAATTATTAAAAGCTGCATGTTGTAATTTGAGTGAAAGCTTTGAAACCAATCCCTCCGTGGATGTTTCCTTTAATGATGCGGTTACTGGTTCCAAGCAAATCCAATTATTAGGATTAAGTGGTAATTATACGCAATTAACAGTCGAAAATTTACCCGGCCCTAGGGGAATAGCAACTATTTTAGGCTTGAATTCAATTGCAGGTCCTTGGATTGAAAGCATTCAGTTAACCAAGGGGGTAGGTTCGGTTGCGAATGGATATGAAAGTATTGCTGGACAAATCAATGTTGAATTAAAGAAGCCAGAATCTGCCGAAAAATTATTAGCCAATATTTACGTCAATGATTTTGGTAAAACTGATTTGAATTTAAATTTGTCACATAAACTAAACTCAAAATGGTCAACTACTTTATTATTGCACGATGATTTTTTAAATAATAAGAACATCGATTTTAATAAGGATGAATTTAGGGATTTGCCTACGGGAAATCAATTTAGCTTAGTGAATAGATTTAAATACGATAATCCGAATGGATTTTTAACACAATTTGGATACAAAATATTAGATGACCAAAAAATAGGAGGACAAACTACTTTTGACCCAAGCATTCATAAAGGTACAACCCATCATTATGGATTAGGTATCAATACAAAAAGGTATGAAGTGTTTGGAAAAATTGGGTATATATTTCCACAGCAAAAATATAAAAGTATTGGTTTGCAGTTAAATGCAATTAATCATGACCAAGATTCTTATTTTGGTTTAACAAATTATAAAGCGAATCAAAAAAGTTTTTATGGAAATTTAATTTACCAGTCCATTTTTAATTCCACTATACATAAATACCGAACCGGTTTGAGTTTTCAACTTGATCAGTATGACGAATTATTTAATTTGAGTAGTTATAAAAGAAAAGAGGTCGTTCCTGGTATGTTTTTTGAATATACCTATACCCCGAACGATAAGTTGAGTATGATAATGGGCCTAAGAGCCGATAATAATAATTTATTTGGAACCTTTGCGACACCTAGATTCAATTTACGTTACGAGCTATTTAGAGGCTCCACAATTAGATTAAGTGCGGGCCGTGGCCAAAGAACGGCTAACATATTTGCGGAGAACAATAGTATTTTAGTAAGTGCTAGGGGGCTTGAAATTCATCCAACGAATACTGGCCATGCGATGAATATGGGAGGCGCCTATGGACTTTCTCCAGAGATTGCATGGAATAAGGGAATCAGTTTTGATCAAAAGTTTATACTTTTTAACAAAAGTGCTACACTGGGAATAGACTTTTTTAGAAATGATTTTGAAAATCAAGTGGTTGTTGATTTAGAAAATCCACGTAAAGTAATCTTTACAAATTTAACTGGAAAATCATTTTCAAATAGTTTTCAAGTCGAATTAAATACGACCCCTTTAAAAAGATTTGATGTAAAATTAGCGTATAGATATTTTGATGTTAAGCAAACCTATCATGGTGTACTTTTGGAGCGTCCTTACATAGCTAAGCACCGCTCATTTTTAAGTTTTGATTATGCGACATTGAATAACTGGAAATTTAACTATACAATCACTTACAATGGTGCAAAAAGAATACCTAATACTTATGCGAATCCTAGTGCTTATAAATTACCTAGTTATTCACCAAGTTATATTTTAATGAACGCGCAAATATCAAAAACATTTGGGAACAAAAATCCTATGGATTTATATGTAGGATCAGAAAACATATCTAATTTCTTTCAAACCAATGCAATTATATCTGCAGATAATCCATTTAATTCCTATTTTGATGCTTCCATGATTTGGGGGCCAACTTCTGGAAGAATGGTATATTTTGGATGGCGATTTAAAATCAAATAGCATTCCAGGATACAAGTATTTGATGGAAGTAAAAGCTATAGTTAGTTATTACCGCCACCAACTAAATGTAACTTAGTTTGACGACCATCTAAGTACCAAAAACCTTTTTCATCAAAATAACCATTTTGTTCTAACATAAAACGAACCTCTTTATTCCATTCCTTTATAAAGGTGGCTGCATTTAATTCAATTGAATAGGCTGTTTTATAATGCATTGGATAATCACCACTTCCTGGAGTATTATTTTGATTGTCCCACATTCCGATGGTGGGGCCTGCTGCATGCCCATGAAAGCCTAGGGGATGCGTATATATCACTCCTTTAATATTTTCTTGTTTTGATTGTGCTAATGCGTCAGATAAAATTTTATTACCTGTTTTATTTTCTTTGAATTGTTGTGTGAGTATATCCTGTAGTCTATTGGCTGTTTTCAGGCCATTGTTTAAGTAGGAAGGTGCTTCTTTTTCATCAGGTGCAAGTACATAAGCGTGTTCTTGAACATCAGTATTCAATCTTAAGTAAGTAATGCCAAAATCAACATGCAATAAGTCGCCGGTTCTGATGATATTATCTTTATCTGTATTTGTAAACGCTTTTAAATGATCAAATACTGCATTGTCATTTCTTTGTATTTCCACAGATGGATGAAACCAAGTAGTTAATCCTAAATCATTCACTTTTTGCCTAAACCACCAAACCAAATCATCAGTTGTAGTAATGCCCGGTGTAATCACTTTACTGCTAAAGCCTTCGGCAATTATTTTATGAGTTATACTATTCAGTTGCGAATAATATTGCATCTCCATAGGTGTTCTTGTTTCAAGCCATGCCACTGCTAAATTTGAAGCTGATACTACTTTAGCTTTATTGTCAACAGAAAGTTTCTGTGTCAATTGTTCATATTCTGTATGGTCAATACCATCCGCGTGTCCAAAATTTAGTGAGGTATTCAGTGCAATTTTATTCGGATGATAAGTTTCGATAATATTATTTAATGCATCCCACTGGTCAGGAAACTTTTTCATATCCCAATTAGCTTCAATATTATCGCCAACGCTGTACCTAGCAACAGCAAACTTTTTATATACTTTTGTTGTTGGATTATTATAAAAAACAAGAATAGTTCTACGACGTGCGCTTAACCAAGTAGCCGGTAGCATAGTTTTAAGTACAGGATCCTCATTATACTCCCTTGATATAATTACCCACATATCAATATTATTTTTTTCCATCAATGTTGGTAATAATTGATTCAGTCTGTTTTCCAAAACAGCATCAATTACTTTTGCTTGTTCCTTTAAGGGCAACACTTGCGCTTGTGTACTTATGCTTAATAATAATAACAAGACAATTTTTGACATCCTATTTTTCATAAATAATATTTTAACTAAGTAAAAGTAATTGACTTCTGCTATATAGGATTAGCCGATTCAAAAAAATATTGTATAAATTTCTGATCTTGGACATTATGCGATTTAGCATAACGTATTGTAAATCAATAATATAAGGGGCCATTAAATAGCATTAGGACCATTAAGGGCATATTCATTATTTTTACAGTTATGAAGCGATTTTTAGTGCTATTCATTTTGTTAATGCCCGTTATTGTATCAGCACAACAGCAATATAATTGGAATGATAAAGTACAAACCATTTATGAATCAATCACTTCATTAAGAATTCCAGAAGCGCGAAAATTAATTGCTGTTGAGAAATTAAAAAATCCGGATAATTTAGCATTTGCTTTATTGGATAGTTATGCGGATTTATATCAATTATTTTTTAACGAATCAACCACCGATTACAATACATTATATCCGCAATTTGAAAAAAGAATAAATTTATTCAAGCAAGGACCTAAAAATTCGCCATTTTATTTATATAGTCTGGGTTTATTGCATTTGCATAAAGCAGTTGCTGCTGTTCGTTTTAATCGTAATTGGGAGGCGGCTTTAGATTTTAGGAAAGCTTATTTTAATTTTAAGGATAACAGTAAGCAGTATCCCAATTTTAGTCCTAATAATTTATACTTTGGTTTATTAACTACTTTGATAGGGTCTGCCCCCACTAATTATCAATGGATGTTAAACCTATTGGGGTTTAATGGAAATATCATTAAAGGAAATGAGCTCGTACTTAGTTATATAAATAGTAAAGATGCTTATGCAAAAATATGTTTAAACGAAGCGTTATTGATTTACCCCTACTTAATTATGAATTTTGAAGGGAATGTTAAAAAAACCTTCAATTTTATTGAACATACTAATTATGATTTCAAAAAAAATCATATTCACGCCTATATGGCTACTAATTTGTATCTAAATCATCAAAATGCAACAAAGGCACTTGAACTTGCCAATGGGATTGAAATGACACCTGCTTATTTAAATATTCCATTTTGGCATTATGAAAAAGGGTTCGCTTATTTTAATCAAATGAAACTTGATTTAGCACAAAAGGAATTTACTTACTTCACAAGTCAATTTAAAGGTAATTTTTATATCAAAGATGCTTATGAAAAATTGAGTTGGATTGCCTATTTACAAAACAATATGAAGCAAGCTGAGTTGTATCGAAATGAGTTACTATCCAAAGGCTCGCAAATAACAGATGCAGATAAACTTGCGCAACAAAATGCTAAATCAGGTAGTTGGCCTAATGCGCTTTTATTAAAAGCGCGCATTTTAAGTGATGGGGGCTATCAAAAGCAAGCATTACTGACATTAGCGGATAAAACCACGGCTGATTTTAATACCCCAGCAGATAAGGCTGAGTTCCCTTATAGATTAGCGCGTATTTATGATTTGATGGGAGATCAAGATTTGGCCATTAAGTTTTATAAGTCAACTATTCAAAAAGGGGCTGACTTGCCAGCCTACTTTGCCTCTAGGGCAGCCTTGCAAATAGGTTTAATCCAGGAGTCAAATAAGAATTTTAAGGAAGCAATTGAATATTATAATATTTGTATTGCAATGAAAAATCATGCCTTTAAAAACTCTATGGATCAAAAAGCCAAATCTGGCATTTTAAGATGTAATCGAAATTAGTTAAATAGCGATTGTTTTATTTTTCGCAATCTGGTAACTGTATTTAATTAGCTTGACTATATTTTTTATTTTTTCCATATCTATAATCAAATCTTTTCTTGGATAGGCGGCAAAAGGTTTTAATCTATCAGCTCTCCCTTGCAATTGCTTTAAATTCTCTAATGCAACATATCCCAATGCAGGTATTAGTGATAATTTAATTTGAAATGTTAAT
>JAURIP010000143.1 GCA_030832695.1 Sediminibacterium sp.
CAGGATATAAATACTGTTTGGGATTTTAACGTATTAGGTGTTTGGCGTGTGGATGAAGCTGCTGTTGCAAAATCCTTTGGTTTTTCACCAGGTGATTTCAAACTTGAGGATGTGACTAAAGACGGGAAAATCACTGTGGATGATAAAGTGTTTTTAGGTCGCACTACTGCTAAGCTCTCATTCAATTTAAGAAATGAGTTTACGCTGTATAAAAATTGGGATTTTTCTTTCCAGTTATATGGTCGTTTAGGACAACTTTCTCAATTTAATGAAGCGGCTAACACGGATCGTTTTTATGATCGTTCACAATTTTATAAAAGACCTTATTGGACGCCAGAAAATCAAATAAATGATTACGGTAGGATGATGTCTTCGATAGGTTCAGGAATTGGATTTAATATTTGGAGAAAATCATCATTTGTAAGGTTAAATAATATCGGTATTGCTTACAACATGCCTAAAAAATATATTGAGAAAATGAAATTCCAATCATTGAAGTTTTATTTCAATATACAAAATGCATTGGTTGTTTCGCCATGGGAGTATTTCGATCCTGAAAATAAAGGGTTCACTCCTTCGTATGGTACATTTGGTATTAACTTAACATTTTAATCATTAATTTAAATACAAATCATTGGATATGAAAAATTTTAATATAAAATATTTACAATACCTATTCACCATGTGTTTGGTATTGTTTGTTGGTCAATCCTGCAACAAAGACTGGTTGGAGCCAAAGCCTTTGTCTTTTTATTCTCCTGAAAATACCCTTCAGGATGAGTCAGGTTTTAATGCTGCTTTAGCGAGTATCGCTAAAAATGTTCGACAAGAATGGTATGAAGATGCTCCTGGAATTATCACAGAAAATATATTTTCTGAAATGGCAGTGGAGGGAACAACAGACAAATTTGGTCCTGCAGTAAATATGGATATATTGATTACGCCGGATGCGCAATTAAATAATGGTGACTTTAATAGAGTTGGCTATTATTGGGAAAGAAACTATTTAATAATACGTTTGGCGAATACAATTACTTCAAGAATCGCTGGTGTAAAAACGATAGCAGATGACAAGAAAAATATTATACTAGGTCGTGCCAATTTTTTTAGGGCTTATGCTTACTATAGACTTGTGCATCAATTTGGGGATGTACCCACTACATTTACGGAACTGAGTTCTGCGAAATTAGATTTCACTTCGGTTAAGCGTGAGGTGATTTTACAACGATTAAAATCAGATCTTGATTTTGCAATGCTCCATGTGCCTTGGGTATCCAATAAGGGGGAGGTCAATAGGGCGGCTGTTGGTCACTTGTTAACTAAGGTAAATCTTGCATTAGGTTTGTTTGATGAGGCAATTGCTTCATCAACTGCGGTAATTAATAATGGTACTTATAAGCTAATGACCAATCGATTTGGGGTAGATGCAGGTAATGCAAGTAAAAATGTAATTTGGGATTTACACAGACGTAATAATAAATATAGTTCAGCTAATACGGAGGTTTTATTTTCTGTTATTGATCGATTTGGTGATCCGTCTGCTACTGTAAATGGTACCACTAGTATGCGTCAAGCATTACCTTTTTCATCCTCAGGAAGTATTTTGACCCCAGATGGTTTAGTGGGTATGACCAATTCAAAAGTTGAATTTGATCATATGACAGATTATGGTCGCGGCATTGGTCGTTGCAGAGCAACACCATATGCTACTGTTTATATTTGGGATGATCCAAAAGATTTAAGACATGATACCGTTTCAAGAAACTGGATGGAAATGAACATGCTAACCTATAATAATTCGGGAACCCTAAAAGGTAAGTCGCCTTATTATGGGCAAAGACTTCAACTTAGAAAAGCGGATGGATCTTTGCTAGTAAGTGGGGGTGATACCATTCGTACTTGGTTTGGTTGGCCGCATTATAAATTATATGTGGAAGATGAAATTAGATATCCTTATCAAGGGGGTAACTCCGATTGGTATGTATTTCGTTTGGCTGAAACTTATTTGTTAAGAGCTGAAGCATATTGGTATAAAAATGATGCGGCATCAGCTGCAGCGGATGTTAATATGGTTAGGACTAGAGCAAAATGTTCCCCTTATACTGCAGCGCAAGTTGATTTAGGAACCATTTTAGATGAGCGCGGAAGAGAATTGTATTATGAAGAGCCAAGAAAAACTGAGTTAACAAGAGTTGCCTATATTTTAGCAAAAACAGGTAAATCATTTGGTGGCAAATCTTATACTGTTGGTAATTTTTCTACAGCAAATTTCTGGTATGACAGATTGATGGCCAAGAATGATTTTTACGGAAAAGGGATTAAAAATGTGAGAGGGGATTTGTATAAAATAAGTCCTTATCATGTATTATGGCCAATTCCAAGACCAGCAATTTTGGCTAATAGCTTGGGTCAAATAAACCAAAATATTGGTTACTCTGGAGCAGAAACCAATAAGCCGGCATTAGATAAAATTCAGGAGTAATCATATCTTTTTTAAATGTCCCTGTCTCGAATCATCGGGGCGGGGACATCTTTTTTAATTATATTGTAGTAACTTTAGTTCTAGTAAAATTTTATCATTTCTTTTTAAAAATAAGACCATGTCAAATCGTCGAAAATTTATTCAACAAAGTATTTTAGGGATTTCAGGATCTGCATTATTGCCAGTTATTGGTCATGCGAGTAGTGGTCCAGTGACATCAATGGCTACTGCCAATGCACCTTTGCAAATTGGAATGGCTGGGTATTCTTTTGCAAAATTTAGTTTGGATCAGTCAATTACGATGATGAAACGTATTGGATTGTCAAACATGTCCTTAAAGGAAATGCATTTGCCATTGAATAGTACGGATGAACAAATTAGTGCGGCAATGGCTAAGTATAAAGCAGCAGGCATCAATATTTATACAGTAGGTGTTATCTACATGAAATCTAAAGAAGCGGTGGATAAAACATTTGAATACGCAAAAAAATGTGGTGTAAATATGATTGTAGGGGTTCCTAATTACGACTTAATTGAATACGCAGAACAAAAAGTGAAGGAGTATGATATTAAATTAGCCATACATAATCATGGCCCTGAGGATGCATTGTATCCAGCGCCGGGAGATGTATATAACCGCGTTAAAAATTTAGATGCAAGAATGGGTATGTGTATTGACATTGGGCATTCTTTGCGCGCTGGTACTTTACCTGAAAAAGCGATTCGTGATTTCAAGGATCGTTTATTTGATTTGCATATTAAGGATATTAATACGGCAGCAAAAGAAGGTAAAGGTATTGAGTTTGGTCGCGGTGTAATTAATTTTGGCGCAGTCATTGAATCACTACATAAAGTTAAATATACAGGCATATGTAGTATCGAATATGAAAAAGATATGTCAGATCCTTTGCCTGGAATTGCAGAATCAGTGGGTTATTTCAAAGGAAGAATGGCTGCGGAAGATTAATATAAAATCAGTTATCCAATATTAGCAATCAATTTTTGTATCGTTACCATTGGTAGGGCAAAATAGAAACTGTATTCACTAAAAAGTCTTATCCTTTATTGGGTAGGACTTTTTTATTGCGCGTTACCCCAACGATAACTTTTATGATCAATACCTGCTAAATCTAACATTCTGTTCACCACGGTCATGGCTAGTTCTTCCATCGTTTTCGGCTTGCTGTAAAAGCTGGGTGTTGCAGGACAAATAATACCACCTGCCAATGTGATGGTTTCCATATTTTTAATATGAATTAAATTATAAGGCGTTTCGCGCGCTACTAAAATGAGTTTTCTTCTTTCTTTTAATACCACATCTGCCGCGCGCGTTATTAAATCATCACTGATGCCTGAAGCGATACGTCCCAAGGTTCCCATGCTGCAAGGGACAACAAACATGATATTGTATTGTGCCGATCCTGATGCAAAAGGTGCATTGAAATCATTTTTTTGATAAAAAGTAAAAGGATATTTAAGGTAGTCTTTGTTATCTAATTCTGTTTCCCATACTATTTTTGCATTATCACTCATTACCACACCCACTGATTCATATTGGTCATTTAATGGGACAAGTGCGTCCATCAAGCATTTAGCATATATAGCACCGCTTGCACCCGTAATAGCAATAATTATCTTATTCATATTTTTATAACAAATTAAAGTTGCAAATGTTTGAGCAAAGGAAAATTAATATTAAACAATATGTTGAGAGGATTCCCTAATATTCAAGGTGGATTGTAAAACAATATTTTCGTTCGGGATATAGGTTTTGTTTTTGTCAAGGTATTTGAACATCACTTCCGCTGCAGTTTTGCCAATATTATAAGCCGGTTGCGTGATGGTAGAAAGGGAAGGGCTTAATAAGGAGGCGGTTTCAAGATTTGAAAAACAAATTATTTTTACATCTTTAGGGATATTGATATTTAATTCTCTACAAACTTGGTAAGTGGTGATGGCAAGTTTTTCCACGGAAGCGAAAATACCATCTGGTTTATTTTTCCCACTCAATAGTTTTTTTACAAGATCATAGTTTATTTCATCATCATTACCGCATTTTATAATTCGTTCCGTTTTAGCCTCCATATTATTTTTATGCAATTCCTCTAAATAGCCACTTTTCCTTTTTTGCATAATTGAAATATCCTCACCTAAAGATAAAAAGGCGATGTCCTTACATTCATTTTCAATTAGATGTTTGGTTGCATTGATGCCGCTAATATAATCATCGGTAGTAACTTTAGCGGTTTCAATTTCATGACAAATACGATCAAAGAATACAATAGGGATGCCTTTTTGTTGAAAATCA
>JAURIP010000379.1 GCA_030832695.1 Sediminibacterium sp.
CTAAATACTCTGTTAAATCGGAATCCCAACCATTAAAAGGAACAACTTTTTTCCCTTTCACGATTGAAAATTCAGAAACTAATTTTTTATCTAATACATCAGCACCAAAAGTGATGGCATCTGCATAAGACGCGCCACCTCTAAATAGTGCTGTGTTATTTAAATCCTTAAATGGTTCTAAATCTTTGTCTTTCATATTTGTATTGATCAAAGATTTTGTTAAAAAATCCTTGCCCAATTTCTCTTCGAAAGTATTTTGACCAATAGTAAAAATCACTTTTGCATTTGAAAAAACAGGTTCTTTCTTAAATGCAGTTTTGATATAAGCAGGGATTAAACCGGTCATCCAACCGCTACAATGAATAATGTCTGGAGGCCATCCAAATTTCTTCACTGTTTCCAAGGCACCTCTACAAAAGAAGATGGTGCGAAGCGCGTTATCATCAAACCATTTTTCATTTTCATCATGAAAAATTTGCTTTCTTTTGAAAAAGTCCTCGTTTTCTAGAAAATACACCTGCAACCTTGCATTCGGCAAGGACGCCACTTTGATTTGTAATGGATAATCATCCCCGTCAACTTGCACATTGATCCCAGATAAACGAACAACCTCATGTAAACGGTGTCTGCGCTCATTGATTACACCAAATCTGGGCATAATACAACGTACTTCTAACCCACTGTCATTACTTTTAATTGCGAGCTTATTGATAACCTCCGCAAATTCGGTCAGCTCCAAATAGGGCGACATTTCTGTGGCGATATATAAGATTCGTTTTTTTTCAGACATTCATTTTGAATTTAACTCAGAACCATCTTTGAGTCTGCAAAGTTACATAAAACCAAGGACTTTAAGAAACCACAAAAAACAGTAATAAAACCCCCTCGGCCAACGCATATCTTAACAAATGGTTGTATTTTGCAGAAGATAGGAAAATTCAACCCCAATTATGGCCAAATTTTTAAAAATAGGATTCTTCTTTTTGATTGGCATATTGCTGATTTGGTGGAGTTTACATCAAATTCCACCACAGGAATGGGACAAATTTACCAAGGCCTTGTCTAAGTCAAAATTTTGGCTAATCCTTCCAATATTTTTTATTTTAGGCCTGTCTCATTTTATCAGAGCCCTTCGCTGGAGATTGATCATGGAACCGCTTGGATACAAACCCTCCATCATGAACACTTTTTTAGCTGTGCTCATTGGCTACCTTGCCAATTTAGCCATCCCTAGATTAGGGGAGGTTTTAAAATGCACCTTGCTGGCAAAGTATGAAAAAGTACCCGCTGAAAAAATTGTGGGTACGATTGTAGCAGAAAGGGCTTTTGATGTAATTAGCCTTGGTATTGTATTTTTATTAGCCCTTACTTTACAATTTAATGTCATTGAAGCAGGCTGGCAACAATTACAAACCGGCAATAGTACTCGTACCGATTCAAATAATAACTTATTGATCATCTTAGGGATTGTTGCTTTTTTAGTAATCGTGGCTTTAATTTTATTTTTTACACTTAGGCATAAATTTGAAAGTATCATCAACCCTATTAAAAAAATCATCCAAGGTATTTGGGAAGGTGTGATGAGTGCGACCAAATTGAAAAAACATAATTTATTCTTTTTTTATTCCTTTAGTATTTGGTTTTTATATTTACTGGCTACCTATATTGGATTGTATGGAACAGAAGGAACTGCAAGTTCTTTTTCAACTGCGATTAGCTGCCTAGCCTATGCGAGTATCGGCATGATTATTACCCCTGGCGGTATTGGTGCTTATGCATACTTTATGGCCAAAGTATTAGAATTAAATGGTATTGAATATACACTTGGTTTGGCAAATGGAACCTTACAATGGTTTTCACAAGTCATCATTGTGATTGTATTAGGAGGAATTGCTTTAGTCGTACTTCCATTTATTAACAAACAACCAAAGTAAAATGCGATTAGTTGAACCCATACAACAAAAAATAAAAACGGTTGCCGAAGCGAAAAAAGCCATTGCCGCAGGAAAAGTATTGGGAAAAACTTTTGCATTTACCAATGGCTGTTTTGACATTTTGCATCCCGGACATTTATATTCCTTGGCGGAAAC
>JAURIP010000055.1 GCA_030832695.1 Sediminibacterium sp.
AAACACCTAATAATTTTTAAAAGACTATACAATGGGTAGAGCCAAATTACCTCGTAAGAGTACCAATATCGACATGACAGCCATGTGCGATGTGGCTTTCCTTTTATTGTCTTTCTTCATCTTAACGACAAAGTTTAAGCCAGCGGAAGCTATTGCTGTGACCACACCAAGTTCGGTCGCTTCGAAAATTGCGCCAAGCAAGGATTTTGTTTTGATAACGATTGATAAAGATGGTAAAGTATTTCTGACGATAGATGATGAGCAAAAAAGAGAAGTGGTAGCAAATACATTAAATACAACTCGCAATTTAGGCATCAATGTACCAGCGTTTAAAAAAGCAGGTTTTATTGGGGCTTCATTTAGCGGTTTAAATTCTTTTTTAGCCATTGCTGAAGAAAACAGAAAAGGAGACCAATTACCAGGTATACCATGTAAGGATAGTACCAATAATGAGTTAATCACTTGGATGCAAGTGGTGAAGGAAGCCTATGCCGGCACTAAAATGGACCTTTTATTAAAAGGGGACAATGTGTCTAAATATCCTTCATTCAAAAATGTGATTGTTGCATTTAAGAAGAACGATTTATTGAAATTCCAAATGGTAACCAATCCTGAAAACGCCCCTGTTGGATCTGAACTTTACAAAAAGTCAATGATCGGGGATGATCAGGATAATTAAAATTTTATAACTAATAAAAAGTTACTGATATGGCAGAATTAGATACCTCGGGCGGTGGCCATAAAAAAGGACCAGGAGTCAAAAAAGGAAAAAAGCTATCAACGCGTGTGGATTTAACACCGATGGTGGATTTAGGATTTTTATTGATTACTTTTTTTATTTTCACTACTACAATGAGTCAGCCAACAGCATTTAAACTGTTTTTGCCTGATGATAAAGTAATCCCAGAGGACCAAAACAAAGCGAAGGAATCAGGCGTACTTACTATTATGATGGGTGCGGATAATCATATTTATTATTATGAGGGGCAATTAAAACCAGATGGTTCTAATTTTTTGTCTGCTTCATATAATGGAGAAAATTCAATTCGTGAAATTATATTAAAAAAGAAGGCAGATGTTATAAGCCGTTCTAGAGACGCTGAAAATCCAGAAAAAGATTTCGTAGTAGTTATCAAACCTAGTGTCGACTGCAACTATCAAAATGTAGTGGATATATTGGATGAGATGGCTATTAATGTAGTTAAAAAATATGCATTAGTAGATATTTCAGAAGGTGAGGCACAACTAGTTTCTATTTCTGATAAGAGTTCACAATCTCCTACAAGCAATTAAAAGCATTAAAAATGGATATAAATAAAATATTAACCGCCGATTTTCTAGACCTGGTTTTTGAAGGTAGAAATAAGGAATATGGTGCTTACGAACTTCGCAAAACATACAATAAACGTATCAAGACTGGAATGATTGGTATGTTGGGGCTTACTTTGCTACTTTCTGCAGGTGCGATATTATCAAATTCTATCAAGAAAAAACAAGCTGAAGTGATTGCGGTGGATCTTTCATTAGAAAACGTTCAGGACGAGAAAAAACCTGAACCACCACCACCACCGCCACCTAAGCAAGAACCTCCTAAAGTGGAAGTCACTAAGTTCACGCCCCCTAAGATTGTAAAAGACGAGGAAGTGAAGGAAGAAGACGAAATTAAGGAAGTAGAGAAATTAGAGGATACCAAAATTGGTACATTTAACCAAGAGGGAACTAAGGACGAGGGTGTGGTTGCTCCAGTTGAAAGCACGGCTATCGTAGAAGCACCAAAGGATGACGATGAAAATAAAATTTTCACCGTAGTTCAAATTCCTGCTGAATTCCCAGGTGGACAACAAGGTTGGATTCGTTATTTGGAAAGAACCTTAAATAGGGATTTGCCAGTTGAAAATGGCGCCCCTACTGGAAAATATAGTGTAGTAGTTTCTTTTATCGTATCAAAAGATGGTTCAATTTCTGAAGTAAAAGCAGAAAATGATCCTGGATTTGGTACAAAAGATGAAGCTGTTCGTGTAATCCAAAGAGGTCCAAAATGGAAGCCAGCTGTACAAAATGGTCGTAATGTAATTTACCGCCATCGTCAAGCCATTGTTTTCATGGTTTCAGAAGACTAATTCAAAGGAATAAAAAATATAAAATCCTTCTCGAGTTCATCGGGAAGGATTTTTTTTGTCTTGTAATAAATTAAAGTAGGTCGCAATTATTTGCCTGTGAAATAAACGGCAAAAAGTTACCTTTGTGTATGCGCGAAAATATGAGTAATTGGAATGATACGATTGTTGCCTTGGCTACTGCACCAGGTATTGGCGCTATTGCAGTAATAAGATTAAGTGGCACAAGGGCCATTGAAATTATCAATAGCGTATTTCCAAAGAAGGATTTATTGCTACAAAAAACGCATACTGTTCATTTTGGTAAAATTGAATTTGACAATATCGTGGTTGATGAAGTAGTGATCACCTTATATCGTGCACCAAAATCATACACAGGTGAGGAGGTCGTTGAAATTTCATGTCATGGTTCTCCTTTTATTCAAGACAGTTTATTGCAATTAATAATACAGCAAGGTGCGCGACTCGCCAAGCCGGGTGAATTTACGCAAAGGGCATTTTTAAATGCTAAATTGGATTTAACACAAGCAGAAGCGGTAGCAGATTTAATTGCGAGTAATACCGAAGCTTCGCGTCAAGCAGCTTTATATAATTTAAAAGGAGGGTTTTCGGATGATTTAAAATTGATGCGTGAAAAGCTCATCAAATTTTCTGCGTTGATTGAATTGGAACTTGATTTTTCACAAGAGGATGTGGCATTTGCAAATAAAAAGGAGTTGGAAGTTTTAGTTCATCAATTGCAATTGAAAACAAATATATTATTAGAATCCTTTAAATTAGGAAACGTAATAAAGAATGGGGTACAAGTGGCCATTGTCGGCAAACCCAATGCAGGGAAATCTACCTTGTTAAATACTTTATTAAATGAGCAAAGAGCATTAGTGAGTGAAATTCCTGGAACCACTAGGGATACGGTGGAAGAACTTTTGAATATTGATGGTGTATTGTATAAGTTAATTGATACAGCGGGTATCAGGCAGCAAACTGGAGATGTGATTGAACAGATGGGTATTGATAAGAGTAAGGAAAAAATAATTCAAGCAGATATTGTGATTGCTTTGTTTGATGTGAACACGGCAACTCCTGAGCAAATACATACATGGGAAAATGAGATTGGATTAGATAAAATTATTTTGGTTGGAAATAAAATGGATTTGACCACTGCGAATATTGTAACCAATTTTAATAATTTTAAAAACATTGTTTTCATTTCTGCAAAAGACAAAAACAATATTGAGGCATTAAAAAATGCCATCACACAAAAAGTGGTAGGAGATCAATTGAAAAAAGAAGGTACGATTGTTACCAATGCGAGACACGTAAGTTCCTTAAAAAAATTATTACTTGCATTGAATGATATTGAAACAGGATTAATACAAAATGTGACTGGCGATTTACTCGCATTAGATATTCGACAAGCCCTACATTATTTAGGCACCATTACAGGTGAAATCACTAGTGAAGATCAATTGGATTTTATTTTCTCCAAATTTTGTATTGGGAAATAAAGAGGGTTACTAAAATTATTTGTAAACCGTTCGTAATTCTTAACTTTGCATCGTATTACTAACGCTTGTTATTTTAAATTTTAGGGAATGTTAAATTTGATAGATTAATTCCTGGAAGCTAGTATTAATGATTAATTAATATGGGGAGCTGATTTTATTAAATAATACATTAACATAGAATTACATATATACATATAATAAATATGACTATATGTGTATGATTTACACCTATTTTAAATAAATTACAAGTGTGTAAAAAATACACATTACTACGATTTGCTGAAATTGATTGCTTGATTAATGAAAAAACTAATTGCTTTGTTTTGCTTAACAACAGTGATGAATGCCAATGGGCAGCTATTAAAAACCGATCCAAATTTTATTTTGGAGTCGAGCAGCAATGTTTTGATTACCGCAGATGCAAATAAGGGAAATAAAAATTTACAAAATTTTACGGGCGATGTTTATGTCCATATCGGTGTCATCACCAACTTAAGCGCCAATAGTAGTGCATGGAAATATGTACCTAGTTTTTCTGTGTGGGGTGGGACGGATGCTAAAATAAAATGTACTTCGATTGGTAGTAATAAATGGACTTATACGATACCAGGTAACCTCAGAACATTTTTTGGTATTGCAGATCCAGCAGAAAAAATATTAAAAATTGCTATTTTATTTAGAACAGCAGCTGGAGTTAAACTAGCGAATGAAGATAATTCAGATATGTTTTTATCAGTAGTGGATAATCAATTTCAAGTTAAAATTGATACACCATTCCTGCAACCGCTTTACCAGCCTCAGTATGAAGCAATAAAAAAAGAATTAGGCGATACTTTATTTATCAATGCAAAGTCAAGTAGTGACGCGACTTTGTCTATATATTTCAATGATACTTTGTTAAAGTCGATGACCAACACAAATTCATTATCTGCTTTTAAAATTGTGAATCGATTGGGAACACAAAAAGTGCTCGTGGTAGGTGATAATGGTTCGGCCACAGCAAAGGATTCTTTGGGTTTTTTAGTAGCGGGTGCTATAGCTATCAAGGATTTACCAGCTGGTGTTACTGATGGTATTAATTATCATGTAGGGGATACTTCGGTAACCTTGGTATTGTATGCACCTAAAAAAACGAGCGTCACTGTGATGGGTGATTTTAATAATTGGACGCCTACGCTATCGGATGTGATGAACATGACAAAAGATAGTGCCCGTTTCTGGATAAAAATAAATGGTTTAAAAGCGGGACAGGAATATGCATATCAATATTTGATTGATAATAATTTGAGGGTGGCTGATTATACCACTGAAAAAATATTAGACCCTAATAATGATGCGGGCATTCCGGTAGCTACCTACCCCAACTTAAAAGCGTATCCAACAGGCAAAACAACAGGCATTGTGGGAATTTTACAAACTGCCAAGCCAAAATACCAATGGAAGGATGCAGGTTTTGTTAGACCCAATAAAAAGAATTTAGTTATTTACGAATTACTATTGCGTGACTTTGTACAAAATAAAAATTTTCAAACTTTAAAAGACAGTTTGAACTATTTTAAAAAGTTGGGCATCAATGCCATTGAGCTAATGCCTTTTTCAGAATTTGAGGGTAATGATAGCTGGGGTTATAATTCAAGTTTCTTTTTTGCACCAGATAAATTTTATGGCACTGAAATGGCGATCAAGGAATTTATTGATTCGGCGCATGCCAAGGGAATTGCAGTGATTATGGATATGGTTTTAAATCATGTATTTGGATCGGCTCCTTTGGCACAAATGTATTGGGATAGTAAGGCAAGTGCCCCTGCAGCAAACAATCCTTGGTTAAATACCGCTGCTAAACATCCCTTTAATGTGGGTAATGACTTTAATCATGAATCACTAGCAACTAAGCAACTAGTTTCAAATGTGGTTAAACATTGGCTCACACAATATCATATTGATGGCTTTAGATGGGATTTGTCCAAAGGCTTTACGCAAAAAAATAACCCAACTGATGTCAATGCTTGGGGTGCATATGATGCCTCTCGTATTGCTATTTGGAAAAATATTTATGATACCATGCAAAAGGCATCTGCTAATAGCTATTGCATTTTAGAGCATTTTGCAGACAACACCGAGGAAAAGGAATTATCAGAATATGGTATGTTATTGTGGGGTAATGCTAATTATAATTTTAATCAAGCAACCATGGGTTTTAATTCGGATGCCTCTTTTAATTATGCTTTTGCCAATGGACGTGGTTGGAACCAACAACATTTGGTGACCTATATGGAAAGCCATGACGAAGAAAGATTAATGTATAAGAATATAATGTATGGAAATACTAGTGGCGCTTATTCAACGCGTGATTTGGCCACTGGCTTAAAACGCAATGAAATGGCTGCTGCGTTTTGGGCATTAACACCTGGTCCAAAAACCATGTGGCAATTTGGAGAACTAGGCTATGATTATTCAATTAATACTTGTACTGACTTGTCGGTGAATAATAATTGTCGTTTAGCAGTGAAGCCAATTAAATGGGATTATTTAACAAACACCAATCGTAAAGGTTTGTACAATGCCTACGCACAATTTTTAAAATTGAGAAACAACCCATCTTACACGAACGACTTCATTTCAAATAAATATACGGTTACCTCCACTGGGGTTGTAAAATCAATGCAATTAAACGGGGACTCCATAAAATTAGTGGTGTTGGGTAATTTTGATGTTAATCCAGCCACGGCGAATGTGCCCTTTCCAACTGATGGTATTTGGTACAGTATGTATTCTAATAAGTACCAATCGGTGGTGGGTGGTTCTGCTTCTGTTACCTTACAACCTGGCGAGTATTATGTGTATGCAAATAAAAATATATCTACGGTGACCGTCACCGATGTATTAAATCCGAATATACCTGAATTAAAAATTCCAGTAACGATCACCCCTAATCCTTTAAGAACATCTGCTACAATCAATTACCAATTAGCTGAAAGCGGTCAATTAAGTATACATGCTTATGACCTGAATGGGAATGATTGCGGTGTGCTGTATTCTGGCTACAAGCAAAAAGGGAATCAGCAATTTATTATTAATAAAAATGCACGCATGCAAATGCCAGGCATGTATTTTATATCCATCACTTTAAACCAAAAACAAAAAATCAATAAACTTTTAATTACAAATTAACAATTCTTAAACTTGAAATCGTAAATCTATGAACATGAAAAAAACACTTGTTGCTTTGTTGCTTGCAGTTATCTGCTTGCCGGCATTTGCACAAGATCGTACGGTTACTGGTAAGGTAACCGACGCCAAAGATGGATCTCCTTTGGTTGCAGCTTCTGTAGTTGTAAAAGGAACTAAAAAAGGAGTGAGTACATCTTCGGATGGTACTTTTTCTTTAAAAGTGACTGATACAGAAAATACAGTGGTAGTTTCATTTTTGAACTATGCATCTAAGGAAGTATCTATCGCAGGTCAAACCAACATTAATGTTGCTTTGACACAAAATTCCGATCAATTAGGCGATGTTGTCGTAATTGGTTATGGTTCCGTTCGCAAAAAGGACTTAACAGGAAGCGTTGCTAGCATTTCTTCTAAGGACTTTGTGAAAGGACAATTAACGAGTCCTGAACAATTAATTGCTGGTAAAGTAGCGGGTGTGCAAATAACTTCAAATGGAGGTGCGCCTGGTGCAGGAAGTACCATCAGAATTAGAGGTGGGGCTTCGCTAAATGCAAGTAATGATCCTTTAATCGTTATTGATAACGTTCCTTTAAGTAATAATGGTATTGCAGGTATTGCAAATCCACTTTCTTTAATTAATCCTAATGATATTGAGACGTTTACTATTTTAAAGGATGCATCTGCAGCAGCGATCTACGGATCTCGTGCTTCTAATGGTGTAATTATCATTACCACTAAAAAAGGTGCTAAAGGAAAAACAAAGTATAATTTTAGTTCTCAAACTTCTGTTGGACAGGTGGCTAATTATGTGGATGTATTAAGTGCTGAAGAGTATACTACTTATGTAAATGCGAATGGTACTGCAGCACAAAAGAAATTACTAGGAACTGATCAAACAGATTGGCAAAAACAAATTTATCAAAGTGCAGTAACTTTTGAAAATAACTTTAGTGCTTCTGGTGCTACTAAGTTGATGCCTTATCGTTTTTCAGTCGCTTCATTATCTCAAGAAGGGGTTTTGAAAACTGGTAAACTAGATAGAACAACAATCGGCTTAAACTTAAGCCCACGCTTATTCAAGAATGCATTAAAAATTGACTTGAATGCTAAAACATCTTTTAGTAAAAGCCGTTTTGCAAATGAAGGTGCAATTGGAACTGCTGTAAGTTTTGATCCAACTAAGCCGGTATATTCTTCAAATGCTGCTGCGTTTGGTGGTTTTTATGAGTGGCTGGATGCAGGTTCAACTAATGGCTTAGCTGGCTTAGCACCAAAAAATCCAGTAGGATTATTAATGCAAAGACAGGATTTAAGTAATGTGAACAGAACTATTGCGAATGCTGATTTGGATTACACCTTCCCGTTCTTTAAGGATTTAAGAGCACATGCAAATGTGGGTATTGATGTTTCCAATGGTTCTGGTACAATTTTTATACCTGGAACAGCTGCCTCATCTTTCAAACGTTTTAATGGTAAGGGTGGTGTTAACAATGAATACAAACAAGAAAACTCCAACTTATTGGCTGAGACCTATTTGAATTATTCAAAGTATGTGGAGAATATCGAAAGTAAATTTGATGTAGTTGCGGGTTACGCTTATCAAGAATTTAAATCAAAGAATTTTAATTTCAATGATTTAACGGAAGATGGCACAGTAGTGAATGCGCCTAATTTTCCTTTTGATATTCCTGAAAACAGATTAGTATCATTTTATGGTAGATTTAATTATGCATTAAAAGGAAAGTATTCATTAACAGCTTCGATT
>JAURIP010000310.1 GCA_030832695.1 Sediminibacterium sp.
GCTAATAAATAGTTTTTACTTATTAGTAATCAAATTATATTTGGACATCATTTATAAAATTTCGAATCATGGTTAGATATTGTTTTGCAGTTGATTTAAAGGACGATCCTATTGCTATTGCTGCTTATGAGGAATACCATAAATCCGTATGGCCTGAAATCATTCAATCAATTAAAGATGCCGATATTCATGTGATGGATATATATAGGGTATCCAATCGTTTGTTTATGATCATGGAGGCTGGAGATGACTTTAGCTTTGAAAAAAAAGCTGCCATGGATGCCTCCAATGATATTGTGGTACAATGGGAAAAATTATTATGGGATTATCAGCAAGCTTTACCCAATGCGAATCCTGGTGAAAAATGGGTTTTGATGAATAAAATATTTGCGCTGTAAACATTGGTCAATCCAACTTACTTTTATGAAAACTTTAATTAATTGGCTTTTATTTATAGGAGTTATTACTGTTAATGCACTAGCAAGTATTTTGCCAATTAATGGATACAATACAGGTCAAATTTCCGCCTTTTATCCAAATTATTTTGTGCCTGCTGGTTTTACATTTTCTATATGGGGCCTGATTTATTTATTTTTATTATGCTATTCAATCACGCATACTTATTTTTCCTTTAAGCAAAAAGAGTTCCCAATTATTAAAAAATATTTAGATCAAATTACACCTTGGTATTGGGCTACGGCTGTTTTAAATATTGCTTGGATTCTTTCTTGGCATTATTTACAAATATTTACTAGCGTGGTTGTAATGATTGCATTTTTGTTGATGTTAATTCAGATATTTATATACACTCGAAGCCTTTCAAATGATATCAAATTAATACATCGTATTTTTATTATTGCACCGTTCACTGTTTATATTGGTTGGATCAGTGTTGCTATGATTGCCAATTTTGCAGCTTTATTGGTTAATTTGCAATGGAGCGGCTGGGGAGTTGCTCCTGAATATTGGGCTGTTATTATGATTGCTATTGCAATTGTACTTGCGTTTTGTTTTTCGTTTTTCTACGACTCTATTGCAGCACCCTTAGTTATTGCATGGGCATTATGGGGCATTATGAATGGGCAAGGAGGACAAATTGAACTGATACATATATTATGTCTAATCGGGTTGTGCGTTATCCTCATTTTATCACTCAGACTACTTTTTGTAAAATATATTTTAGTGCGGTAATTTTTCTTGAAAAAAACCATACGTCCAAGTCCCTAATAAGGCACTCGCTAAAATAACTATTTTCCAAAAAAGAATTGTTCAATAAAAATAACACTGGCCATAACTAGTACAAACCAGCCGAATCCTTTTTTTAGTTTTGCGCCATCCATTTTTTTATTAAGATAGTTGCCGATAATGATACCGACAGTAGCTAATAAAACAATGACCATTAAAAAATTCCAATCAATGGTGGTATGTGATATATCGCCAACAAATCCCACAATGGATTTGATACTTATAATAAAAATGGAGGAAGCGATCGCTTTTTTCATGGGAAGCTTACCTAAAATAACCAATGCAGGGATGATTAAAAATCCACCACCAGCACCCACAATACCGGTTAACATTCCTTCCCCTAGGCCTACCATCATTAAGGCAATGCCATATTCAGGCAAAATACCTTCTACCTCTTTTTTGTTTTTTCCTAAAATCATGGATAATGCCGAAACCAACATTAAACTTGCAAAAAACAACATGATAAAATTACTTTTACCTATTAAACTATTGCCAAGATGAATGGTATCTGGGATATTGGGCAAGAAAAATTTACGAGCAATAAATATACCAATGACTGATGGTATCCCGAAAATGATGATCGTTTTAATGTCGACCAATCTTTGTTTCATTCTTGAAATAATACCTGCAATACTACTCAAGCCTACAATACATAAGGAGTAAGTGGTTGCTAAAATTGGATTTATATTAAACAGGTATACTAAAACAGGCACTGTTAAAATAGAACCGCCACTTCCAATAAGGCCCAATGATACCCCAATTAAAATAGATGCGAAATAGCCGACTACTTCCATGTTTGATTAGTTTTTAGCAAAAATCAGAATTAAGCATTACAAGATATGTACTATTAGTCACTTAGTAAATTTTTAGTGTAATAGGGGAGACAAAAATTTCCTGCGCAAAAGTGATTTTTGTCACGCTTTAAGCTAATTTTATAGTATATTTTTACAGTTGATATTAAATATCAGATAATGAAAATAGAACAAATTTATACGGGTTGTTTGGCGCAAGGGGCTTATTATATAATGAGTGAAGGCGAAGTGGCGATTATCGACCCATTAAGAGAAGTCGACCCCTATATTCAAAAAGCCAATTTGGATCAGGCTAAAATAAAATATGTTTTAGAGACCCATTTTCATGCTGATTTTGTATCTGGTCATATTGATCTTGCAAAAAAAACAGGGGCTAAAATTATATATGGCCCTACTGCGGCACCCGCTTTTGAATTTCATTCGGCAAAAGATAAAGAAGAAATTTTATTGGGAAAGGTTAAAATCAGGGTATTACATACACCAGGTCACACCATGGAAAGCACTTGCTACTTGTTAATTGACGA
>JAURIP010000188.1 GCA_030832695.1 Sediminibacterium sp.
TATATAATTTATTTTCATTTTGCGTAGATACACGAACTCTTGTATAGTAAGGCGCGCGTTGTGCCATTGAATGATTTTCATACATTAATTTCCAATGTTCTCCTCCATCAATTGATTTATATAATCCAGGCGCTTTATCTTCTACTAATGCATAAATGGTTTGAGGATTACTCTGTGCAATGTCTATAGATGTTTTACCAATAGGATGAGCGCTGCCGCCTGGTAATCCATTATTCATTACTTGCCAAGTTTTACCTCCATCCATTGTTTTATAAAATCCACTACCTGGTCCGCCGCTATTTAAATTCCAAGTGGTAAGATTTACTTGCCACATAGCAGCCACTAAATTATTAGGATCTTTTTCATTTAAAGATAAATCGCTACAGCCTGTATTCGCATCTACAAATAAAATGCGCTCCCAATGATTTCCACCATCTACTGTTTTATACACACCTCTTTCTGCTTGTGGTCCATGCATATGACCCATGGCCGCTACGTAAATAGTATTTGTATCCGTCGGATCTACGATCACTTTACTAATTAAAACAGTTTCTTTGAGTCCTTTATTTTCCCATGTTTTACCTCCATCACTTGACTTATAAATTCCATTGCCATTGGCATGTGCTGGACGAATCACAAATGTTTCACCTGTACCAGCCCAAACTTGTTGAGGATCTGATTTTGAAATGGCTAATGCACCTATAGAAGAATTATCCATATTATCGAAAATCGGTTTCCAATGCACACCGCCATCGGTGGTTTTCCAAATACCTCCGGAAGCTGCCCCCACATAAGATACCATTGGATTACCTGGCTCACCCACCACCGCAATAGTCCTATTGCCATCAGGGCCAATAAATCGAAAAGGCATAGCTGCAAAAGGTTTAGAACCAGCCGTTTGTGCAAAAACAGCCTTTGCACTAAAAAGACTAAGGAACAAATAAAAAATAAAAATGAATTGCTTTTTCATAAAAAATTGAATAAATATTTTAAAACCAATGATTGAATTTAATGAATATTATGCAAGCACCCAAGCGCAAATAAGGGAAGCTATTATTTAGTATATTTAAGTACCTAAATTAATTATATGATATCCCTTCTAACTACTTTAAAAAATAAGTACCGTTTTGTATTTTCTACTTTTATATTGGGATTATTAGCAAGCGCTAGTTTTGCGCAAGTAAGTACAGAACAATTGGCTGGTTTAAAATATAGAATGATTGGCCCACATAGAGCTGGAAGAACAGTAGGTATTTCTGGTGTAGCGGATCAACCCAATGTATTTTACATTGGTGTGAATAATGGAGGTGTTTGGAAAACCACCGACTATGGTCATACCTGGAAGCCCATCTTTGATGCTGAAAACACAGGATCCGTAGGCGATGTAGCCGTGGCACCTTCTAATGCAAATGTTATTTATGTAGGAAGTGGTGAAGGTATTCAACGTCCCGATTTATCTATTGGTAATGGTTTATATAAATCAAGCGATGCTGGAAAAACTTGGACCAATATGGGATTGCATGATGCGCAACAAATTGGTGGCATTAGTATTGACCCAAGAAATGAAAATAGAATTTTTGTAGCCGCACTTGGACATCCTTATGGGCCGAATAAAGAACGTGGTGTATATAGAAGTTTGGATGGCGGAAAAACTTTAGAACAAGTATTATATATTGACGAGAACACAGGTGCGGTGCAAGTATTGATTGACCCTAATCATACTAATATTGTATTTGCGACTATTTGGGCTGCAAGACAAGGGCCTTGGGAAAATGGTGCCTGGGATGGTGAAGCAAGTGGTTTATATAAATCAATCGATGGCGGAAATACTTGGAAAAAAATTATTAAAGGCTTTCCAACCACTACCGAAGATGGTTTAGGAAGAATTGGCTTTACCATTGCCCCTAGTAATTCAAATAGAATGTACGCCACTGTTGATGCAGCTAAAAAAGGAGGCATTTATAGAAGTGATGATGCAGGGGAGTCTTGGTATATGTTAACTTCTGATGGAAGATTATGGGGAAGAGGAAGTGACTTTGCAGAAGTAAAGGCCGATCCTAAAAATGAAGACATTGTCTATTCTGCGAATGTAGTAATGTGGAAATCGAAAGATGGCGGAAAAACTTGGGAAGGTATTAAAGGGGCGCCAGGCGGAGATGACTATCACCGTTTTTGGATTAACCCTAATAACCCCAACATTATTGCAATTGGTTTAGACCAAGGTGGGACCATTACAGTGAACGGTGGTGAAACTTATTCAAGTTGGTATAACCAAGCTACTGCTCAGTTTTATCATGTAAGTACCGATAATGCTTTCCCTTATAATGTATATGGAGGTCAACAAGAAAGTGGTTCAGTGGGTATTGCATCACGTTCGAATGATGGTGGAATTACTTTTAGAGAATGGCATCCAGTAGGTGTAGAAGAATATGGATATGTTGCAGCAGACCCCTTAGATCCCAATATTATTTATGGTGGAAAAATTACAAGGTTTGATAAGCGCACTGCGCAAGTTCAAAATATTACACCTACTCCAGTAAGAGATGGTAAGGTTCGTTTTATTAGAACAGCGCCTGTTTTATTTTCACCCGTCGATAACAAAACTTTATTTTTTGCAGGTAATATTATTTTTAAAACTACCAATGGTGGATCAAGTTGGGAAACCATTAGCCCCGATTTAAGCCGTGAAACCTGGGATATCCCTGCTAGTGTGGGTATTTATAATACAGATGAAGTTAAAAAAATGCGTCAACGTGGAGTCGTTTATTCACTCGCCCCTTCTTATCAAGACTTAAATGTTTTATGGGCAGGTACCGATGATGGACTTATTCATATTACTAAAGACGGAGGTAAAAATTGGAAAAATATTACGCCAACATCCATTACCTCTTGGAGTAAAATTTCTATGATTGATGCAAGTAGATTTGATGTAAACACGGCTTATGTAGCGGTGAACAGAATTAGAGTAGATGATATGACACCACATATTTATAAAACAACAGATGGCGGAGTAACATGGAAGAAAATTATTAATGGTTTACCAAATGAACCTATAAACTCTGTAAGAGAAGATGCCGTGCGAAAAGGTTTATTATTTGCAGGATCAGAAAATGCAGTTTACTTTTCTTTAGATGCAGGAGAAAATTGGCAGTCTTTAAGATTAAATATGCCCGCTAGTTCTATTCGTGATTTAGTCATTAAAGACGATGACTTAGTCATTGGAACACATGGTCGTAGTTTTTGGATCTTAGATAATATTACACCACTTCGACAACACAATATAAATAAAGCCAAAGAAACTGTTTTGTTTAAACCACAGAAAGCCATTAGAGTAAGATGGAATATGAATACCGATACGCCGCTTCCTCCTGAAGAACCGGCTGGTGAAAACCCTCCCGATGGTGCCATGATTGATTATTATTTACATAATAATAGTGCTGGTCCAGTGAAATTAGAAATTCTAAATACAAAAGGAGATATCATTAGAACCTTCACTAGCAATGATACTTTATATACCATACCTGAAGTAAATATTCCTCTGTATTGGATAAGACCTCAACAAATATTAGCAGCCACAAAAGGAGCGCACCGTTTTTTATGGGATATGAAATATGCTCCATTGAATATACCTGCAGCTTATCCTATGACAGCTATTATACATAATACCCCACCCGATGCCACTGCACCTTGGGTGATGCCGGGTAATTATAAAATAAGATTAACCGTAAATGGCCAAACGCAGGAACAGCCTATGACCATTACCATGGACCCAAGAGTTAAAACAAGTACAACCGAATGGCAACGTCAACACGATTTGTCGATGATATGTTATGAGGGCCGTAAAAAATCATTGAATAAGTTCCCTGCTATTTATCAAAAGTTTACAGGATTATTTAATATTTTAGAAAGTACAGAAATGGCTCCCACTACTCAAACAGAAAAAGCAGTAAAAGAAACCCAGGCTGAATTAGAAAATTTATTAAAAAAATGAGTTCAAAATTATTTCATAAAATAGCCATTTACTGCTTAGTTCTTTTATCAGTAGGCGCTTGCA
>JAURIP010000281.1 GCA_030832695.1 Sediminibacterium sp.
GTGCTGTTCCGTAATATGATCACCACAAAGCCACACAAAATAATACCAGTTACGCATTTGATATTCCATTTCGGTTTGACCTGCTTTGCGTGGTCTTGTCCAAACGCCATCATTATTCCACCAAGCTTGCATTGATGTAATATCTCCTATCATATCTTTTTTTGCAAAGAGTGCTCGGTATGAATCTTGATAATGTCTTTGAAGCCCTACTACTACATTTAATTTCTTTTGCTTTGCAATTTTAGCAGCGGCTAAAACCCTTTGCACACCGGCAGGATCTGTTGCTACCGGCTTTTCCATAAATATATGTTTGCCTTGCTTAACAGCTTCTTCAAAATGTATGGGTCTAAAACCAGGAGGGGTTGCAAGTATCACAACATCAGCAAGTGGTATTGCTTTTAAATAACCGTCAAAGCCAACAAATTTTCTTTCTTCAGGAACATCAAGTGTACCCTTTGTGCCAGCGCCTGCGTTAGCTAGTTCACCAGCTACATTTTTATAACATTCATCTAAGCGGTCTTTAAAAGCATCTGCCATCGCAACAATTTTTACATTTTGCTTGCTCATTAGTGCCTGAACGGCAGCACCTGTTCCGCGTCCACCGCAACCAATAACGGCTACTTTGATAACGTCATCAGAGCCTGAAAAAAAATTAGCGTTGGAAATTAGGGGCGCAGCTGCAATAGCACCTGCTAGCATAGTTCCTTGTTTTACAAAGTCTCTGCGTTTGTCATGAAAAGATTGATTTGACATATGGCTGTTGTTTTTTATTTTATTAAATACAATGAAAAAAATTGATCAACTTGTTCGGGTGTAGGCTGTTGTAATGGCCTTACGATTCTGATACCAACATCTTTAGCCTCTGTAAGCCACCACTTACTTTTTGGAATTTGCGGATCACGTCTATTCCAAATGGGATCCGATTTTATTCGTTTTCCATTTCTACAAATACTTGCATCCGACAAAAAAGATCCACCACGTAATACCTTTGGATACACCCCTTGCGTAGGCGTAACCATTGGATTTTTTGATTCGATGCTAGCATATCTGTTGGGCACATAATGATCGGTGGTCCACTCCATTAAATTACCAAGCATATCGTAAAGTCCCCAAGCATTGGGTAATTTTTGAGCTACTTTCTGGTATTTATTATTACTGTTTTTTTGAAACCATGCATATTTAGAAAGCATGTTAGGATCTGTGCCATAATAATAAGGCGTGGTTGATCCTGCCCTGCTAGCATATTCCCATTCGGCCTCTGTAGGTAATCTATAAAAAATACCTGTTTGTTTATAAAGCCATTTACAAAACATAAATGCTGCATATTGAGACATACTATTAGCAGGGTATCCGCCCTCTTTACCCATGCCCCAGGTTAGATCTACATATTGAGGACTTGGTCTAGTAATCGCATCCACATCAGAGTTTTGAGAGGTGTTTTCGTCTTTTAAAAAAACATCAAAAACATCGCGGGTTACTTCTGTGGCACTCATCCAAAATGCATCTAGTGATATTTCTTTTTGAGGCGTTTCGTCGATAGTAATTTTTGAAGATGTTATTCCCATTTTAAATTGTCCAGCAGGAATAGGAACCATTGCAAAACGCAAATTACCTACTGTTAATTTTTGCTCATATTTTTCAAAATTAACACTGCTTTGTTGCGCATGTGCAACTATAGAAATAGAACAAAATAAGATTGTAAATAAATTCTTAACCACGATTCGTTTTTAGAATTAGTAAGTTATGAATTTTTTAGAATAGGTGCAATAATTATTGCGCTAAGTATCCATCAAATTTTCCAAAAATTACTTTGTGTATCCTTCCATTTTGTAATGTGGTAATGAGTACTTCAGATTTGTACTTTTTTGCCAATATTTTAACCTGTTCAAGTGTTAGGATACTACAGGCTGTAGCCAACCAATCGGCGGTAGTAGCTGTTGGTGCTACAACAGTTACATTCCGCTGAAAAGTAACACCATAGCCAGTTCTTGGATCAATAATATGACCATACTTTATCCCCTCATGTAGCATAAATTGAAAAGCATCACCCGATGTGGCAACAGCTTTATTGGATAAAACAAGTTTACGTTCTAATAATTTTTCTTGCTGTCCAGGTACATTAATACCAATGGTCCATCCCTTTTTTTGAGGTGGCATACCCGCACCAACCATATCACCTCCAGCGTCAACTAGGGCAGTTGTAATTCCTCGAGATTTGAGTAATGCCAGCACCTTATCGGCAGCATAGCCTTTAGCAATGGCGCCCATATCGAGTTGCATACTGGGGTGCAAAAAAGTAATTGTTTGCGCGCCACTGTCTAATTGAACTTTATTAAATCCAATACGCTTGCGCGCCTCATTAATTGCCGCATTTGTTGGAAACTGTTGAGATTTTCGGGCATTTCGCCATAGTCCAGAAAGTGGGCCCACCGTGATATCAAAACTACCATCAGCGTCTTTATAGGCCACCTTTGCAATATAAATTAGTTCAAATAAAATGGGAGACAGTTTAATGGGAGCACCAACGGCTGCATACCTTAATTTAAATAATTCAGAACTGCTATCGTAATCACTACAAATTAAATTGATGGAATCAACAAGCTTGAAACTTTCTTGTGCTGCACTGTCTGCCATTTGTTTTGTATCTGCATAGAGTATAATATTAAAAGGAGAGCCCATTTTTTGAACGCTATATGCATACCCATTTTTTTGTGCAACTGATATAAATACTTGCGCAAAGAGTAACAAAAAGAGAAGGGGCTTTTTCAAATAAAAGAAGTTTGCGTTCAAAAGATTTGTAATTTAGAAAAACTTTAATTGTGATTGGGAAAATTAAGCGGATTTTATTGTATTTATTTGTTAGTTCATTTTTATATGTACTTATCA
>JAURIP010000077.1 GCA_030832695.1 Sediminibacterium sp.
ATAGTGGGGGCTTCTATTTTATTATATGCACCAATTGCCATTTTAATTCCGGTAGTATTATTTGCGCTTGCCATTATTCGACCTTTTAGATTGCCCGAGTGGTTAGTATTATTAATGGGTATCCTACTTCCTTTTTATTTCGTATTTGCTTTTGTTTTTTTAACCAATCAAGCGCCCTATTTTATCCAATTTTTACCAAGATTAGATTGGAAAAATCCATTGGTAAAGCCCGAACTTAATATCATTTTAGCTTTAGGCGTCATGGGGGTCCAATTATTAGCTGGTTTTTATTTCTGGCAACAGCAGCAATCACGTTTTATCATACAAGTACGAAAATACTGGGGGGTCCTATTTTTGACACTTTTGGTTTGTTTTTTCCAACCCATTGTTTTTTCTTCTCAAGCCTTGTATGCTTCGGCTATCATCTTAACCCCATTGGCCTGTTTTATAAGTTTTGCTTATGCTACCCCCAAAAGGTTATTGATTCCCAACCTTTTATTTTGGTCAGCCTTCCTGGTTATTGTGTATAACCATCTTGCTTAAGTGAAGAATTTACCCCAAATTAGCGGGCATAATTTGTTAACTTTGTCCCTTCAATAAGTACCTTAAAATATTAATCTTTAGTTTATGAAATTTGGTGTTTTAGTATTCCCGGGATCGAATTGTGATAGAGACATGCAAGATGCTCTTGAAAAGGACCTTGGAGCCCCTGTTGAAATGTTATGGCATAAGGACAGTGACTTGTCCCATTTTAATACCGAGGATTGTATTGTACTTCCAGGTGGTTTTTCCTATGGAGATTATTTGCGTTGTGGCGCCATTGCAAAATTTAGTCCAATGATGCAATCAGTTATTGAATTTGCAAATAAAGGGGGCAAAGTTTTAGGCGTATGTAATGGGTTTCAAATTTTATGTGAAAGTGGTTTATTGCCTGGCGCTTTATTGCAAAATGCTAACCAACAATTTATTTGTAAAAATGTATTTATAAAAACCGATAATAGCGTCGCTCTACAAATTCCTATTGCACATGGTGAGGGAAGATATTTTGCTGACGAAGCTACTTTGGATCATTTGCAAAAAAACAATCAAATATTATTTAAGTATTGTGATGCGAATGGGAATGTGGGTGGTGCAGCTAATCCCAATGGATCTACTTTAGATATCGCAGGTATTTGTAATGACGCACGCAATGTATTTGGTATGATGCCACATCCTGAGCGAGCAACATCGGAAGCATTAAGTAATGTGGATGGGAAAGAAATATTTAAAATATTAGGGTTATTAAATTAATCTAAAACAATACTACAACATCATGAAAAAATTTATATTAGCAAGCTTATTTATTTTGACTGCTTTTTTAACACAGGCGCAAAAAATGAATCCAGTCAACTGGAGTTTTCAAGCAGTAAAAAAAGCAGATAAGCAGTATGATGTAGTATTGACAGCGAATGTGGAAGCACCTTGGCATATATACTCTCAGTTTGTAAAGAAAGGGCCTATTCCTACTACCATTGAATTTAAAACAAATCCTTTGGTACAAATTAAAGGGGCCGCGAAAGAAATTGGTAAGTTGGAGAAAAATTTTGACAAAAATTTTGATGCAGAGATTAGCTATTATAGTAATAAGGTACAATTTGTACAATCGGTTACTTTAAAAGTTGCTTCCAAAACAAAATTATCGGGAACGATCGAATATATGGTTTGTAATGATGAAAAATGTTTGCCACCTATATCCATGCCATTTGAGGTTGTGTTACAATAGGGATTTCAAATTTTAATTTTATAGAATTGCATAAGATTTCTTCTTTTTTTATAACGATCAGCTTTTTGTTGGTTTCCTTGGGTGCTCAATCCCAATCGGAAAATGTTATACAAGCCAAAGCAATTGCTATATTGATCAATGATAGTAGTTATGCTTTAAAAATTAGTGTTCAAATTGATAAAGGATGGCATGTGTATGGTGAAAATCCAGATGGTATTCATGCCCCATTGATAAATACTAATTTAGAATCTGCTAAATTAGTACAAACGCCAAAGTATTCGATTGCACCTATAAATCAATCAGATGTTTTATTTAAACAGGCTTTGGTTTTTACCAATGATTTTGAGGTCAGTCAAAATATTCAGATAACAGGTTTTCAGCCCGATAGTTTAAAATTGACTTTATTATTAAATGCAGCTAAAGCAGATCAGTTTTACGCATTGGAACTACCATTGACCGTTGCTTTATCCAAAGGAACTAAAGTAACCGGTTTTAATATATTATTACCAACAACCGCAACCACTGCACCAACATATGCATGCGGCGACGGAGCAGTCACAACAAGTAGTTCATCAGGTTGGGAAGTATTCCTCCTTGGATTTTTGGGTGGACTCATTGCGCTCATTACACCCTGTGTGTTCCCCATGATTCCTGTGACGGTTTCTTTTTTTACAAAACGATCTAAAACAAAAAAACAAGGAATCGTCAATGGGCTATTGTATGGGTTAAGCATTTTCTTAGTGTATGTTTTAGCAAGTGTGCCATTCCACGTTGTAGGCAATGTGCAACCTGAAATTTTTAATAGTATTTCAACCAATCCATGGTTGAATATTATCTTCTTTATTATATTCATCGTTTTTAGTATTTCATTTTTCGGATTTTTTGAAATATCCTTGCCTAGTGGCATCGCCAATAAAGCAGATTCAAAAAGTGGACTTGGAAGTATTGGGGGCATATTTTTTATGGCCATTACTTTGGCCATTGTTTCTTTTTCCTGCACAGGTCCTATTTTAGGTACCTTATTAGTGGGTTCCTTACAAGGCGGCGCATGGGCCTTGACGCAAGGCATGGCAGGGTTTGGAGTAGCCTTAGCATTACCTTTTACATTATTTGCCATTTTCCCACAATGGCTACAAAGTTTACCAAAATCAGGTGGTTGGTTGGATACGGTAAAAAAGATATTGGCCTTTTTGGAATTAGCATTGGCTTTTAAATTTTTATCCAATGCGGATTTGGTGGAACATTGGGGACTATTAAAACGCGAAGTGTTTTTAGGAATTTGGGCGTTGATAAGTATTGGATTGGCCCTTTATTTGTTGGGCATACTATTATTACCACATGATGTTAAGGGTGCAAAAATTGCAGTGACCAGAAAAGTGTTAGCATTGGGGGCTTTTGTTTTTGCGGGATTTTTATTGGTAGGTATTGCGCCACAAAATGCGAAGTATATCAATTTTTTAAGTGGTTTTCCACCACCAACACATTATAGTTTATTTAAGAATAAAAAGGACCAACATGGTTTACAAGCCAATGTGATGAATGATTACGCGCAAGCAGTACAATTATCCAAGCAGCAAAATAAACCAATACTGATTGACTTTACGGGATGGGCTTGCGTAAACTGCCGTAAGATGGAAGAAAATGTTTGGACAGATCCTGCAGTGATGTCTTTTATCCAAAATAATTTTATTTTGGTTTCCTTATATGTGGACGATAAAGCGATGTTGCCTATAGATAAAAGATTTACTTATACCAGTAAGTCAGGACAGGCCAAGGATATTAATAGTGTAGGTGATTTATGGGCGACGTTTCAAGCAGAAAACTTTAGCCAGGTAACACAACCTTTGTATGTGGTAATGAGCCCGGATGAAAAATTATTATCCAATCCAGTAGGATATACGCCCAACGCAAGCGAGTATTTAGCTTGGCTACAATGCAGTGTGAATAAAAGCAAATAATAAAATCATAAGAGTGAATTACATGCGCCTACAGGCTCATGCCACGCTCGTTCATCATCTTTCTAAGATTAATTAAACCGTAACGCATCCTTCCTAAAGCGGTATTAATACTGCAGTTAGTCATTTGTGCAATTTCCTTAAAGCTCAAATTGGCATAATGTCTTAAAACAATAATTTCTCTTTGTTCTTCAGGAAGTAAGTCCACCAACTCTTGAATATTTTTATGTGTTTGACTACGCGTCATTTTGTAATCTGCAGCGTGATCTGAAAACTTAAGCACTTCAAATATATCTTGATCGTCACTTGTTTTAATTGTGGGTGTACGTTTTACTTTTCTAAAATGATCAATGCAAAAATTGTGGGAAATACGCAAAGCCCAAGGCAAAAATTTACCTTCCTCCGCATATTTTTTTTGTTTGATATTATCAATGATCTTGATAAAGATTTCTTGGATTAAATCTTCCGCTAAATAACTATCCTTCACCATAAATAAAATGGTATTGTAAATTTTTTCTTGGTAACGGTCAATTAGGGTGTCAAAAGCGCGGGTATTTCCTTGTTGAAAGGACTCAATTAATTCATAGTCGCTTAGGAGTACAGTTTTGTTCATGCCTTGTTTTTTATAGTAGTTCGATAGGTTAGTATTGGAAAATTACTCGCAAAAAGGGTTGTAAATCCATTTGTGGAAAACAAGAAATGGGTTCAAAAGCTATCCACATTTTTAGTGGGAAAAGAAACTACCAAATCCTTGAACCAAATGCCTAGGATTGTGTTAATTTGCTATATGCTGGAGACTAAAAAAGTGAAAAAAGCCCCATCGGCAAGCAATGACATACAAGTAGTGGGCGCAAGGGTGCATAATTTAAAAAATGTAAACGCTTTATTCCCGCGTAACCAATTTATTGTGGTTACTGGGGTGTCGGGCAGCGGAAAATCATCTTTAACCATTGATACTTTATTTGCGGAGGGTCAAAGACGCTATGCGGAGAGTCTTTCCTCCTATGCAAGGCAGTTTATGTCTCGCATGGGCAAGCCAGATGTGGACTATATTAAGGGATTGTGTCCTGCTATAGCCATTGAACAAAAAGTGGTTACCCGAACCCCGCGAAGCACGGTGGGGAGTATGACTGAAATTTATGATTACCTCCGTGTGTTTTATGCGCGCGTTGGTAAAACCATCTCACCCATTAGTGGACAGGAAGTAAAAAAGCAGGATGCACAGGATGTATTGGAATTTATACAAAAAGGAAAGTCCGGGGACAAGATGGTTATTATTGTTCCATTTAAGCAGCAAGCCAAAAGAGATATTCAGGAGGAGTTAAATATATTATTACAAAAAGGATTCGCCCGTATTTATTTAAGAGCAGGTGGGGCATCTGTAAATGATAAAAAAGCGAAATCACCTGAATCCTCATCAACCATTTTAAGAATCGAAGATGCATTAGCCATGACCAAAGCGGAAATCACCAAATTGGTAAAGGCACATGATGTATATGTTTTAATTGACAGGGTTATTGTTAAAGATTTTGATGAGGATGACATTCACCGAATAATTGATTCCATTGGAACTGCATTTTATGAAGGAGAGGGCTTGTTATGGGTGGAACAAAATGATACTATCCTAAAAACATTTAATAATAAGTTCACGCTAGATGGTATTGAATTTGATGAACCAAGTCCCAATTTATTTTCATTCAACAATTCTTATGGGGCTTGTCCCACTTGTGAAGGGTATAGTCAGGTATTAGGGATTGATGAAAATTTAGTCATCCCCAATCCAAATTTATCAGTGTATGATGGTGGGGTAGCACCATGGAAAGGAGAAAAATTAGTTTGGTGGAAGGATCAGTTTGTGAAGGAAGCAGGAAAGGTTGGATTCCCCATCCATCAACCAATCAATAAATTAACCAAAACCCAGGAAACGCAGTTATGGAAGGGAGTTGGTAAGGCATTGGGTATTGATGCTTTTTTTGAAGATGTAAAAGCGCATTTGTATAAAGTGCAATTTAGGGTGATGTTAAGTAGGTATCGAGGCAGAACCAATTGTTCCGATTGCGAGGGATACCGTGTACGTAAGGAAGCGTTGTATGTAAAAATAGGAGGCAAACATATTGGTGAATTGTGTGCGATGCCAGTCAGGGATTTACAAATTTGGTTTACGGATTTAAAATTATCCGTGCATGACACACAGGTAGCTAAAAGATTATTAATTGAATTGGAACAACGCATACAAACTTTAATGGATGTAGGCTTGGGTTATTTAACCTTATCACGTTTGGCCAATAGTTTGAGTGGTGGCGAAAGCCAAAGAATACAATTAACCAGGTGTTTGGGAAGTAACTTAACCAACTCCTTATATATTTTAGATGAGCCAAGTATTGGATTACATTCAAGGGATACGGAAAGGTTAATTAAAGTTTTACAAAACCTAAGGGATTTAGGCAACACTGTGGTGGTGGTGGAGCATGATGAGCAAATAATGCGACATGCGGATCATATCATTGACATGGGGCCACTCGCTGCGCATCAGGGTGGAGAGATAGTTGCAGCAGGTAATGCAGCAGCTTTGATAAAGGATAAAAATAGTTTGACGGGTAAGTATTTAAGTGGTGCATTATCCATACCTGTTCCAGAAAAAACAAGAGTTTCAAAACATTTTATAAAATTAGAAGGTGCTTATTTACATAATTTAAAAACCATTGATGTACAATTTCCATTGCATAGTTTATGTGTAGTAAGTGGGGTGAGTGGTAGCGGAAAAACAACATTGGTCAAACAAGTTTTGTACAATGCTTTATTAAAAGCAAAACAATTACCTTCTGAAATTGTGGGTGGATATAATGCCATCAGTGGCGATTTGCATTTGATAGATCAGATTGAAATGGTGGATCAAAATCCTATTGGCAAATCATCTCGTAGCAATCCGGTGACTTATATTAAAGCGTATGATGCCATACGAGATTTATATTCCAAACAAGCATTATCAAAAATCAGGGGCTTCTTGCCTAAGCACTTTTCATTCAATGTGGATGGCGGCAGATGTGATACCTGCAAGGGTGAAGGAGAACAATTGGTTGAAATGCAATTTTTAGCTGACGTGCATTTAACCTGTGAGGATTGTAATGGAAAAAGATTTAAAGAGGCGGTATTAGAAGTACAATACAAAGGGAAAAATATTTATGAAGTATTGGAGATGAGTGTGGATGAAGCCATTGCATTTTTCAGCGAAGAAAAAAATATCGTATTTGCGATAAGTCCATTACAGGAAGTGGGATTGGGCTATGTGAAGTTGGGACAAAGTAGCAGCACCTTAAGTGGTGGTGAAGCGCAACGCGTAAAACTTGCCAGCTTTTTAGGCAAAGGAAAAGCAAGCAATAAAATGTTATTCATTTTTGATGAACCAACCACAGGTTTACATTTTCATGATATCCATAAATTATTAAAAGCATTTAATGCTTTAATTGAACAAGGGCATTCACTTATCG
>JAURIP010000167.1 GCA_030832695.1 Sediminibacterium sp.
TATACGGCAACCGTATGCTACAATTAAAAGTAACCTTGGTGAACTTTTTACTATCTGGATTGATTGGTTATTTTATTTATACGATTGTGAAGGCAAATCCAGGCGGAGGCTTCACACTTGCTTCGGCTAGTTTATTTTTAATTCCAATCTTACAATTAATTGCTTGCTATAAAATTTACCAAGACGAGAAATTGGTAAAAAGCGCAGATAGGATTAGGTAGCATTAGATAAAAATAACCCCCACATAGAAATGTAGGGTTCTAAATTAAAAATCAACCACGTATTTAGTTTTTTACTTTATAATCTAAAGGCAGTAATTTATCCAATTTCTCATAGGACCAATATCCATCTAGGAAAAAGGCTATTGCAGGCTCCAAATGTCCATTTGCAAAAATTTCTACCGCATCTGTGCCAACCAATTGAACAATACTTGTTTGCGGTGCAGGAATAGGTTTCTTGAATGGTTGTTGTTTAATCAAATAAGGCAACTCTTCTAATTCTTTATTGTAAAGCACATATAAATATTTAGGGAATTGAATGACTTTTTGATTTTCAATTGTATCTGAGAAATCGGCTTCAACCAAAATCTTAGGATCTACCACATTGCTATACCTTCCTTTTCTATTCCCTTCCACTTTATCCAAACGTCTCACTATAAAGCCAGAAGATGCAAGTGTCCCATCATGAACCGAACGAACAAAATGCATCACTGAGCCCTGATACGCAGTTGCTCTATTTGTTAGCCATTTTGAAGTCTGCACTTTTCTTTTATTTGGTCGAATTAAATCCTCATAATAAGTAAGCCCACTATAGGATAAAATTCGAGTGCTAAAATTGTGTTCAAAACTTTCTAGCCAATAAGTGATTTTATATCCCAGGGCTTTATTTTGAATGATCAAAGGTTTTCTAGCAACCACATTTAGGGCGTTATTATATGAATCATAGTAAAATTTTAAGACCTCAGGATTCTCAATCGTGCATAATTTTGAAAAATCAGAATAACTTAAAAAACTTTCAATAAAACCTTTCCCATATTTTTCCCATCCATTTTTTTCTGCTGCATTTACCGTCACGGTTTCTAATTCTTTGACCTTAGGCTTTAAATAAATTACAACAGGGGTATTTGAAGTAACTAAACTATATTTTTCCGTCTCGTAACCAATGGCTACAATTGTTAAAATAGGCTTTTCAATTTGTGCTTGCTTAAATTTCAAAAGATTAAAAGTTCCATCAGAACCCGATACAGCGCCAATAGCACTTGAATTAATGAATACAGAAGCGCCTGCAACAGGTTGTTTGGTTAATTGATCAAGCAATAATCCTTTCTCAAGATTTGTTTGAGCATAGCTAGGCTGCAATAGCAGCATGCATACAAAACAGACCAAAAATTGATTTAATATTTTTCTTGCCATTTTGTACTAATAAAAATTACGCCATTTTTACCTTTTTCTCCAAACATCTTCTTTGCTTCTGGACCTTCTCGGTCTAAGGGTAAATTATGATTTAAATTTTCTTTAAGGTATTTTACCGAAGTATCCTCCCCTCCAGTAAATGGAGGAGGTTTTATTCTAGTCACATTGCTTTGATAATTTGCTACATTCACTACAGTTGGAACATTATTAACAAATTCTTGAGCATCAATCTTATAACCTGTTTTGATTATTGATTTTAGCCCTAGTGGTGTTCCTGATTTTGTAGTAATCAATATTACGCCATCTTCCCCCTCATTTCCATACAAACTTACAGCAGACTTTTTTTTTAAAACTTCAACTCTTTCAATATCATTAGAATTAATATTTTCTACAAGATTGATCATATTTTTTTTCAAAGGGACTCCATTAATTACATATAATGGCTCATTACCACTATTAATTACAATTAGATTTTTAATCCGAAGAACGTTAGAGCCAACTGCAGGAACTGGAGGCGGAGTTGCGCTATTTGTAATCAGCGGAGATGCAGCAAATTTAGTTTGTATTAAAATGACTTCATTTTTTCCTGACATCCCATATTCAGTCGCTTTTTCACCTTTAAGGATATTGATAGCATTAATGTCATTAGGCTTTAAATCTTTCATTTGTTCCCAACTCACTGTTTTTCCATCCATGATAATCAAAGCCTGTTTAAAATTATCATTAATCACAATCGTATCTGCTTGAAAGTTACTCGTATCAATGATAGTTTTTAATTTACGTTTTTCCGTTGGTTTAGCTGTATCCGTTATCACTTGAAATACAACTGCCTTTAGCGATGCTACTTTATTTGCAATTCGTTCTGTTGCATGTACTTTAATAGATACCAATCCAACTGCAATCACTAAAATCGGCAATACCATCAACCTTCGTGCATATGAATATTTAATGTTCTTTGATGTTGTTAACATCATGAGGCGTCTTTTAATTGACGAATAAAAAAATTGGTGCGAAGGATTTAAAAAATGATTCCCGTAATGGGTTTGGAGCAACATTTTTGCAAAAATTTCTACATTTTCATTCCCCACCGCTTCCTCATCTGCAATGAATTCATGAATCGTCATTAACTCTTTCTGAATGATCCAGTTAATTGGATTCATCCAAAATATAGAAGCAACAATTTGACAATAAATACGATCCCATGTATGCTTTTGCTGGATATGGGTAATTTCATGTTTAAAAATTTGCTGCCCTCCTTCATCCTGAAGTGAAATTGATTCTTTCCAAAAAAGATTATTTAAAAATGAAAAAGGTGCATTTTCTTCTTTGGTATGTATAAAGTCAAATCCATCCATTGGAGTCACAACTGATTTTTTCTTAAGTATTTGTATTTTAAAAATTTGACTACCTAATATGATTACCAGTACTATGGTTATAAGCAATGAACCAATCAAAATAAATTCCATCCATCCAAATTCAATAGTAGAAGCAGTAGTAGATTTTGGTAAAACAAATTGTAAAACTTCAGATGAACCATACATTACTGGCTCTTCAATCGAGAACCAATCAAAATTGAATAAAGGCACAATCAAACTTATGATAGATGCAGACAATAAAAAAAATCGATTGTAATAATGAAATTTTTTATTTCTTAATGCAACCCAATAGTAAGTGACAAATATGCTTGATACTAAAATAGTTTTCAATAAATAGAGCAAAATGATTTGACTAGTCATTGCGTTTGTTTTTAAGTTGTTGTAAAAGCAATTCCAAATCCTCGATGGACATTTGTTTTTTATCAACCAAAAAGGATACCACATTGGCATAAGATCCTTCAAAATAATTTTCGGTCAAACCTTCAATTCTTTTACCTGAATAGGCAGATTTACTTACCAATGGATGGTAAAAATTATTCCTATTGGGATTTTGAATCCCAACAAACTCCTTCTCCACTAAAATTTTCAATAAAGTTGCCACCGTATTATGATGTGGCTTGGGCGCTTCTAATGCTTCTAAAATATCTTTGATATAGCCTCCTTGATCCAAGGACCAAAGTGCTTGCATGATTTGTTCTTCGGCTTGTGTCAATTTTTTCATATGGTTCTTTTTGGCTTTATAACTAATTTCTTAGTCAATATTATAACTAATTTTTTAGTTAGCCAAAAAATTTGAAGCTATTTTATTAAGCCACTTCTAATTCCTTCTCAATAGCTTTTTGTACCAATTGATTTAAGCTAATTCCTTTCATAGTGGCAAGCATTGCCGCCTTCTGGTGTACATCAGGTGTAACACGGACATTAAAAGACCCTTTAAAGCTTTTTATGCAAGGCTTCTTTGTTTGTTTACAGATTTCAATATAATCGTCTACTGCTTCTTTAAATGCATTTTTTATTTCACTGACACAACCCCCTTCATATAAAATCAAGTCATCAATGCATTCTATTTTGCCATATAGAACATCATCTTCTTCGCTAAAAGAAACAGATCCCAGAAATCCTTTATAGTTTAACGTGTTTTTCATTATTTTTCTTTTGATGTTATTTTGGATATTACTTCCACAATCTGATATTTCTTTAAAATATTGCCAGGATGTGGTTTATGTATTCTGATTTTACTTTGCTTTATCACATTTAAAAACAATACTCTTGACCCTGAAGTTTTTCCAAGGTTACTTTCCTCATAGCCTAAACTATTAAGCAATGTCTTTAGTTCTTGGTAAGAAAAATCCTTAGGCATGCTTAAGAATCTTTCTAGTAGTTTATCTTTCTTTGTCATACAAAATTGCAACTATTTTTTAGTTACAACAAAAATAATACAATAAACTATTAACTAGTAAAATAAATTTTCCTAATTCATTGATTTTAAATAAGTTACATAGAATTTAGCCTATGTACTTCCCAGTCTGTGAGGCTTTGCATTTAGCCAATCCTGTTGGAACGCCTGCATAAACCACATTGCCTCCGTTGATGCCTGCTTCTGGGCCCATATCAATGACCCAGTCTGCCGACTTAATAATATCGGTATTGTGCTCCACTACAATCAAGGAATGCCCTTGATCTATTAATGCATTAAAGGCTTTTAATAATTTATGGATATCATGAAAATGTAAACCGGTGGTTGGTTCGTCAAATATGAA